>NZ_JAPZSO010000230.1:0-22008 GCF_027531715.1 Microcystis sp. LE19-8.1F
AACCGCAATGTCTTGGAATTCATGACTGAGGCGATTCGCGCCTCTAGGAGGGGCAGTGCTTCTCCCTCTGTGCTGCCCCAGGAGAGTTCTTCCACTGAGTCAATGACACTGGCTGCTTGACATCCCCCCCTGAACGGTTACGAGAAATCTCTCCTCATCTTCCAATTTCTCACTGATTTCTGGCAGTTTTAGCAATAGTCCGGCGAATAACCAATAGTAAACAGAAACAGGCTCGACAGAGAGAGGATAATAGTAGGGGTTATAGCTAATAAAAAGTAGGAAAATCCAGATACAAAGACCCCAATGCTTTAAAGCAGGATTTTTTACTTTTAAATAGGCTTTAAAGGTTAGAATACAGAGAATTGTCACCAGTGCCATAAAAGCGATAAAACCGACGATACCGCCTTCGTAGAGGAGTTTAGCATAGTAGGTTTCAATTAGTCTTATCCCTTCTTCTCCCGCTACATGACGAGCGCCACTGGTGGCTTTGCCTAAACCAAAACCAAAAAGCTGTACATATTTGAATATCCACTGCATTTGATTGACTACAAAGTCAATTGGAGACGAATATAGCCAGCGAACGATAAAATTTAGCCCTCTTTCCCGAATAAAGGGAATTAACGTCACCGCAAGCAGGGAAAGCAGCCCCAAGATTCCCAATTTTAATGGTAACTTTCGTTTCTTTTTGCTAGTAGCAATAAAAAGAACCAAGTAAAACAAAGGTACTAGCAAGAAAGGTACTCTTTGTCCAGAAACCAGAGTCGCAAGGAAGACTAAAACCATTGCTACCCAACCAGCGATGCGCCATCTTTTTTGCGGATCACTAAAACTGGCTGCGTAACTGATGGTGCTACTAGATACTAAAAACCAAGCCCATTGCCAAGGATCAGAAAGTGTGCCGGGGAGACGAATTAAGCCTCGATCGGGATTATACAATACCGAACCCCCGACAAAACATTGAGCTCTCAGGCTGGCTTTTTCGCTAATATTCGGATAAGATTGGGTGTCTGATTTCGGGGCAATAACTTCCAGTTGATTGAGGGATTCACTATCGGGACAGATACCTTGTAGGAGTAAGAAGTATTGAATTAGAGCTAAAACGCAACAGATTAAGATCATCACGATTAAAAGCCGATTAACCTCGAACAAATCCCTTTTTTGCTCGATTAGATAGTAGCCACAGAGAACTAGGGGAATATAACTGAGGAGGGTTTTTAATCCCACAATTCCCACAGCAATTTCTCCTTGGGGCAGATTGACAAAAAGAAAAGTTATCAAGCTGCTGGCAAGTAAAATCAAAGCGGCGATGAGAAAAGGTTTGATTTGGGGGTATAATTGCTTAAAAGTTTTGGTTTTAATTAAAATTGCCGCTAAAGCACCGTAATAAAAGGCATCTTTGGCGATTTTGTAGAGAGCATAGGATGTATCTGCGTCAATTAGGTTGCCCTTTAGCTGAAAAACTCTCGCCACGGCCAAAGCGAAGGTACTATTCAGGGGAAGATAGATGATCAGGGCTAATAATCCCATACGGGGATAGATAAAAGAAGCGACCATGGCGGGAACTGCAAAAATCCCTAACAAGGCCGCTTTTTTGTCAAATACAATTCCTAAAACTAGACTAATTAGTATAGTGGCGATCGCTAATATAGTTAGTAACAGAAAGTTCCTCTCCTTCATATCGTGCAGCTTGAACAGGTTTAGCAGAAAGTGTACCAAATTTTGGACGAGATTCTCATTCTCAATGGCGGAGGCTGGGAGCTTTTCAGTGTTGCCAAAGGCACGGCGTAGCCGTCCAGTAAACAGTCATCAGTATCAGTGAGGTTCTTCGGTTTGTGTTAGGTAATAGACGGGGTTATAAGAGATGAAACCCTTATTTTGTCAATTGTTTTCGCTCTAGAGCGCACTAATCAATTAAGTCTCTTGCCAGATAAGGATTTAATCGATTTATGCCCCCCAATCGAACCGGACCTAGTAACGAAGAACCCATCTGATACTGATCAGAGTTTCCTTTTGCTTCTTAGCTCTTGCTATACTTATGTAAAATTTTATTGATCTCAATCTTGACCCCGTGGCCGAAAATCCTTCTTTTCAAGACCTTTATCAAGCTGGAATCAGTGCTTTTGAGCGTGGACAATATCGTCTTAGTATCCAGCAATTAAATGCGGCTTTAGCCTTAATTTCCCTAGGCTCCCGAGCAGGGGGTGAGATCCAAATTTGGTTAATTTCTGCCCATCAGGGGTTAGGAGAGGGGGAGAAAGCGAGTGAAATCTGTAGGCAACTGATTACCCATCCTATCTATCAAATTCGCGAACAGGCCAAGCGTTTACTTTATATTATCGAAGCTCCCCGTCTCAAACGCCCGGATGAGTGGATGACGAAGATTCCCGATTTAGATCAACTTCCCGATAGTACAGCACAATTTAAAAAGGGAACAAATAAACAGAAAAAAGAAGAATCCCCCCCACCCATGCAGTTAGAGCAGCATAAAAATACTGTTTTTAGCGGACTGGCGATCGCCGTTGTTCTATTGATGCTCTGGTTTTTTGCTAAAAATAGCTAAATTACTTGACAATAAGCTTCTAATATGCTAACGCAGTTAGCTATGGCTCCTAGATGGGCGATTTCATAACCGTGGGTGTTTTGGGTGGGAAAACCTAGGCAAGCGGCCTTAGCTATATGACCGAATTTCATGGCGATGGAGGCATCGCTACCAAACCCACTAATAATAGCTAATTGCAGGGGTATTCCCGCCTTTTCGGCTGCAATTCGTAATTCTTGATTTAATTCCTCATCATAGATACCGTAACCATCCTGAGACAATAAAACAGGACTGCTGCCATCCTTAATCGGATATTCAGGAGCGAGGGGACAGATTTCTAGGGCAATTAAAGCATCTAAGCGGTTATTTGCCGTAAAAAATAAGGCCCCTAAGGCTCCTACCTCCTCCTTAGCCGAGGCAACGAGATATATATCCACTGCGGGGTTAATTACTCTGGCCGCTAATTCTAAAAGAATCGCCACGGAAGCTTTATTATCGAGGGTATAACTGGCAATGTAGTCTTTTAGTCGAAAGGGTTGTTTTCGGTGTTTTCCCACCACGACTCGACTACCGACGCGCACCCCGCAAGCTTCTAATTCTTCCGGAGTCAATTTCGTCTCTATCCATGCGGATTCCCAGGTGACGGGAGTGTTTTCCTGCTGCACTTTTTGCGGGGATTCATGGGAAATATGACGGGAACCAAAGGAGAGAATCCCCGATCTGGTTTCCCTATCACCGATAATATCCACCACTCCCTCTCCGTAAATCCAAGGAAAAGCTCCCCCGAGTCGGCGAATTTGCAGAGTACCATCGGGATTAATTGCCTTGATAATAGCACCAATTTCGTCTTTATGACCAGTAATAGCAATTTTTTTAGTCGAATCCCGTCCTTTAATCTTTCCGATGACATTTCCCGCTTGATCTTGCCATGTTTCTAATCCTAACTCTTGAAAGCGTTCTAGTAAAAAGCGATCGATTTCCGTTTCCATTCCACTAGGAGAATGATGGAGGACAAGAGTGGCAATAGTATCAAAGAGGTGATCAAAATCCATATTTGTCTTGATTTGTGGGTCGAAAGAGAATTATTATCGAAACAGGAAATCGAGAAGGTTTTAGAGGAACAATATTGGCGCAGCCATGACTCTTGGGTGATTGCCAGTTAGCATTTAATGATTAATCAGAGGTGCAGAATTAGCCAGAAAACCCGCAACTTTCAGAGACTCTAGCACTGAATTGTCATCCTCTACCCAATAGTTTTGTCCTAAACGCACAAATTGACGCTGAGTTCCCGCACCGATGGTGGCAATAACGGGAACTTTTGCCTTTTGTTTGTCTCCCGATTGCAGAATACTTTTAAGAAGATTTTGACGATTTTGGTTGACGACATCTTGCAGGGATAAATTAACCATCACCATTTTAATGGTTTCGATCGGTTCCGCATCTTCGATAATTAATTGTACCCGATCATCTCGGCGATCAACTTTTCCCCACACCATTAAAGTTGCTTCTTCTACTAATAATTTTTGCAGACGTTCGTAGGTATCGGAAAAAACCACCGCTTCCGACTGTCCCGAGGCATCTTCTAGGGTTAAAAAGGCCATAGGATTCCCTTTTTTGTTCATAATTTTCTTAACGGCATTTAATAGGACAATCGCACTGACTTTTTTTCTGGTTTTGTGTTCTTCTAAGTCAGCTAAATTGATAGGAGATAGGACTTGAGCGGCTCTTTGTAAAGCTTTTAAAGGATGTTCGGAAACATAAAAACCCAAATGTTCTTTTTCCAGTTTTAACTTTTCCTGTAGGGAAAAATCTGCTACTGCCGTTGCACTGGGAGACTGTTCAAACTCGGACTCTTGTTTATTTTCTGTGCTACCCCCTAGCATATCAAAAATATTCATTTGACCACTTTCTTTCTCTTTGGTGCGTTTTTGCGCCCAAGCAACTACTAATTCTAAATCTTCAATTAATTGATGGCGATTCGGTTGAATTTTATCAAAAGCACCGCAATAAATTAGCGTTTCTAAAGCTCTTTTGTTGACTACTCGTAAATCAACACGCTCACAAAAATCACCTAAAGAAGTAAACTTTCCTCCCGCTGCTTCCCGCGCTTTTAAAATAGCCTCGATCGCATTTTCGCCCAGATTTCTAACTGCGGACAAACCGAAGAGAATTTTGCGTCCAATCGGGGTAAAATGTTTTTGCGATCGATTGATGTCGGGAGGTTCGACATCGATATTCATTTTCTGACAGTTTTCTCGGTACTTTTCCACCTTATCCTGATTATCGCTACTAGCAGTTAGTAACGCTGTCATATATTCCACAGGATAATTAGCTTTTAAATAAGCAGTTTGATAGGTGACGTAAGCATAAGCGGTAGAGTGAGATTTATTAAAACAATTGGAGGCAATTAACCCGTTGCCCAGCAAAAAATTATGATCTTTCTCCACACCAATATCGTAAACGGGTTGCCTTCCCAAAAATTGACGACTGATAATTTTAACCATATTATTAACCCAACTCTCCAGAGATTTTTGCAACGGTAGCCATAGGAAGATAAAGCATAGCCATCAGATGAGCATGAGGAAGAATTTTAATCACTTCAAAGTAATTGAGAATGCCTTCAGTCATTGACAGTTTTGCCCCTTTGAGAGCCAGTTTCAGATTGTCGATAATATAATATCATCGGGTAATTTTGAGAGTTTGGCAAGGGTTCTTTTTTTGACTTGATTTCCTTCTCGGTAGCAATCTAGTCGAAGAACGGCGGTGGGGGGAACTTTTTCTATATACATGACTACCATTTTAGCCAATAGAGAGAATTCTTGTCTATTAATAAATATTACAATCAACATGGTTACATTCAGAAAAATCAATGGCTGTATCCATTGATGAATAAAGGTTTTAGCTTATTGTAGTATGTATATACGAAAAAAGTTCAGGTATATTTTTTAGAAATTCCACAGCACAGGATTATCATCCAAGCAATCAGTCACCTGTTGACCAATATTATCAATTAATTTTAGGTCTTCTGGGGTTAAATTAATTGTCATTGCTTGAGCATTATTAACTGCTTGAGCGGCATTTCTTACCCCAGCAATTGCATTAGTTTGAGGTTGCTTAATTAACCAAGCAAGAGATAATTGAGCTAGGGAACAATTATAGCGGTTAGCAATCGGTTCTAATTGAGTTAAAGCCGCTTGTACCCTCTGAAAGTTTTCGCCATGAAAGAGTTTATTTTTAATTCTATGATCCTCGGCTGCCAACTGATAACCGTTTCTAAATTTTCCTGTTAATAAACCTTGGGCAAGGGGAGAATAGGCCAAAATAGAAATATTATTCTCTAGACAATAGGGCATAATTTCCTTTTCTACCGAGCGCCAAAACAGAGAATAGGGAGGTTGAATACTCTCAATTCTGCCGTATTGACTGGCTTCTTCCAGTTGAGAGCGGGAGAAATTGGAAACCCCTATAGTGCGAATTTTTCCCTGGGCTTTCAGATAATTAAGAGCGGCCATAGTTTCAGAAATAGGCACTATTTCCGTGTTCCATGAGCCACTGGGCCAATGAATTTGATAAAGATCTATATAATCGGTTTGGAGGTTTTTTAAAGAGCGATGACAAGCGGCGATAACTTCCTCGTATTTGAGGTGATTAGCAAAAACTTTGGTGGCATAAACTACCTGTTCTCGCACATCGGCCAAAGCTTGAGCGACAATGGATTCCGAGTGACCTTCCCCGTAGATTTCGGCTGTATCTACAGTGGTAATTCCTGCCTCAAAAGCGGCACGAATGGCTTTAATACTTTCTCCATCTTCAATACCTGCCCACATCTTTTTTCCTGCTTGCCAAGTACCCACGAGAAGGGGAGTAATTTCTATATTAGTCTGACCGAGATAGCGTTTTTGCATAACAGTTTTTTTGATGGGTGAGGTATGATCGGGGTTTCAGTCGGGTTTAGGGCGGAAAATCCCAGTAGAAGAGGACTAAGGTGACAAGAATAAAAACTTTTACCAGTAGAGGTGTAAAGAACAAACTTAATAAGCCACAAAAAATACCTAATAAGCGGGTACTGAGGCTAATTATTTCGCCGTGAACATCATAGCTAATCGAGAGGGAGATTAGGGCTAAAGTAAGGAGAAAAATCATAGTTTTCTTTCCTGAGTCTATCGAGCAGAAAAGCCGTGACCGCTCACGACTTTTTGCCGTTTCTATATCTATTATTAGCTCGATTACTTAGCTCATGACATCGGGTTAAAGTGAACTTTTTTAACGGAAAAGATTAAAAAATCCGTTGAAAAAGCCTGTCAAACCAGTAAAGGGACTTAAAACCGTGCCGAGGGTGTCGGTAGCAGAGGCCAGACCACTGCGATGAACCACAACCACATCATTATTGCGGAGAATCGGGTTAGTTTTCTCGTTGATACCCTGGGAAAAATCGATGTTAATTGAGGTTTTGGTGACAGTCCCGTTAGGATTGAGACGAATTAATTCCACTGTGGACTGATTGGCGCGACGCTTATCAAAGTCTCCTGCGGTTAAAATTGCCTGATTGAGAGGGGTATTGGGAGGAACTTCAATTATCCCCGGTTTTTTCACCTCACCGACCACTTTCACGTTAATAGTTTTAGGGGCAAAACTAGCCGATGCTAGGGTTTCCGATTCTTTGGCCGAGATTTCAGTCGCGGTGGGGATAATCACCGTATCACCTTCTTGAAGAAAGATATCGCCGGTCATATCACCTTTATCGAGCAAACTCCAGAGATCTACCGGGATTTTCTGCTGGGAACCGTCACGGGTGTAACGCAGCACTTGCACCTGTCGGATATCGGCCAGAGGTTTGATGCCTCCCGCTTGTTGGATAGCTTGGGTTAGTCGGGCCGGTTGTCGTCGAATTCCGCGATTATTCTCTGTGGTGACGGTGTTAACTTGATTGGGGACAATACGATGGGAGCCAGGACGATAAACTTCTCCCACCACAGTAACATTAATTTCTCGATCGCTATCTAGTCCAAAATTGGCATCGGCTAATTGATTGACTTCGCCGACGCTAAGGGTCGTTTTAGTGGGAATAACGATGCTATCGCCATCTCTGAGGCTAATATCCTGGGTTGTATCGCCTTTTTGGATTAATTGCCAGAGATTGGCTTGAATTAGCTGTTCTTGTCCCTTGAGGTTGCGTCGGATTTGAACTTGACCGATATCGGCCACCGTAGTCACTCCCCCCGCTTGCCGGATTATTTCGGTCAATAGGGGCGTTTTTTGGCTTTGTTCGGGGTTAATTGTATAGGTACCCGGGCGATTGACTTCCCCCGCGATGGCGATTTGCAGGGGCCGGGGGGTGAGAATGCTAACAGTAACCACGGGACGCTTGAGATAGGTGGTGTAACGTTTAGCCAGGGTTTGGCCGGCTTCGGTGACGGTCATTCCCTCCACTTTGACGCTACCAATCAGAGGTAAAGTTAGGGTTCCATCGGCTAAAACAAGGAAATCGCCGCTTAAATCCGCCACTTGGTAAACGGTGACGCGCACTTTATCCCCTTCTCCCAAGGTGTACTCTTTGCTTTCTGCGGGGATAGGGGCAATCGCTTCTTTAGGGGGTGCGGGACTACTAGGAGGAGTGGCTTGGACTGGGCGGGCTTCTAAGGAAGTTAGGGGGGCAATAGTGCCGATAATTAACAGATAACGTAGTGATTGGCTGATTAAATCCTGTAATTGGCTGCTATTTAACATTATTAATAGGATTAATTTTATCGTTGACATTGGCGATCAGTGTAGCACAAATAGTCGATCGCCTATGGAAACCCCCTGTAGCATCGCATCTATCGAGAGTTACCGCTAACTGTAAGATAGTTTTAACGATTGCCTGTATGTAAAGGGGTATATTAATTTTATGACAGCTACTAGCACAATTCCCGATTTTTGTCAAGGGATAAAATATTTTGGGGCTTCCTTACCGGAATTTGATAAATATGCAGGAAAAGCCGCTATCGCTGAGGGAAAAACCGCTATTATTGCCGCTAATGACCCGAATGCTATCTATCAAACCCTCCTAGCCGCCGATGCTTTGCGTTACCTCACCCTACAAATCACCGCTACCAAAGAATCGGGACACCCCGGCGGTTTTGCCAGCGCCGCCGACGTGATTGCCTCTTTGATGATGTTAGGCCAGAAAAATATTTTCACCGAAGTGGGCCATCATGCCCCCGGTTTTTATAGTAACGTCTTTCTCGATCGCTCTCTGGAAGCCATGGGCATCAGCAACGTCAGCGAATTGGGAGAACGTTTTCGGGAAAAACACGGACTTTTAGGGCATCTTTCTGGACAAATCCCCGGACTGCTCGGGCCGGCCGGTCCTTTGGGCCAAGGCCAACATTTTGCCATGGCGGCGGCCAAATTACACCCTAATACTCTTTTCCCTGTGACTATCGGGGATGGTGGTTTAGGAGAACCCTACATTATGAGTAGTTTTGGTCATTTTCACACTGCTTATCCAGAAATTACCAATTTTCTGCCGATTTTAGTTTGGAATGGCTATTCCCAAGAACACCATAGCATGGTGTCCCTGAAAACTAACGCCGAAATGGAAGCCTATTGGCGCGGTAATGGTTTCGAGGAAGTGATTCTCATTAATGCCAAAGACTTCGATGATGCTAATCAAAATGGGGAATATGTAGATAGCACCAAATTCTCTTTTAACCAGCGTCTGGAGTTCATGAAAGCGGTGTTAATGGCCACGGATAAAGCCGCCCAATTAGCCCTAGGTGGTAAACTAACGGTGATCATTATTAAACAACTTAAAGGGGCGGGAGTTCACAAACGGGGAGCGGCTTCCCATAATCTTTACCCCGGGGATTCTTTAGAAAAAGATTATATCGTTAGTGCCTTGCAGGAACGCGCTTTACCCCCTGAAGCTTGGGCAATTGTTCGTACTAATTTCGAGCGCTCTGGAGGCGGTCCGGCAGTGGAAACAGTGGTAACGGAAAAAGTCTTCCCTCTGCCGGATTTAGGAACCTTACCGATGACCGAATATACTGTGGGTGGCGATAAAAAAGTGGCCACCACTGCCATGGGGGAATTAGTGGTAGCTGTGGGTAAAGCTGACCCCAATTTTGTCGTCACAAATGCTGATGGTAATGCCGCTTCGGGAATTAATAATATTAACGTCGGGTTAAAGATTATTCACCCCACCACCGATGATGCCTATTTCCAAGCACCTAACGGTCAAGTTTATGAGCCTTTAAGCGAGGATGCCTGTGCTGGATTAGCCGTCGGTTTATCTCTCTTGGGAGGGCGGACTTTATGGTGTTCCTACGAGTCTTTTGCTATCAATGGTTTACCGATTTGGCAGACTGTAACCCAAGCGATGGCGGAGTTACGTCGTCCCACCCCTTCTACTATTACTTTATTCACCGCCGGAGCCTTAGAGCAAGGGCGTAATGGTTGGACACACCAACGCCCAGAGATTGAAAATTATTTCGCCGCTATGATGCGAAATGGTAATATTTTTCCTCTCTTTCCCTGCGATGCTAACAGCATTCAAGTCTGTTATCAATGGGCTTTAGGAACCAGCAATAAAGGCATTACAATCACTGCTAGTAAATCGCCTTTACCGGTGCGAACCACCTTTGAGCAAACCCGTCAAGCTTTGGAAAAAGGCGGCGTAATTCTCCAGGAATCGGAAGGCAGCAAAAAAGTCGTTTTTGCCGTCATTGGTGATATGACTTTATTACCCGTCTTTGAGTCTGCCCAACAGTTAGAAGCGGCGGGAATCGGGGTAAAAATTGTCTCGGTAATTAATCCCCGTCGTCTCTACCGTCCTAGCGATGTGATGAGTGAAACTAGCTCAGAAGCTGATAATAATTTCCTTGATGATGCTGGTTTTGACAGTCTCTTTGCTGGTGATGCTTTAATCGGAGTAACTGGTGGTACAAGCGCCATGTTAGAACCGATTATGTTACGCAGTAATACCCGTCGGGATGTCTTCGCTTGGAAACGGGGAGAAACCACCGCCAGTGCCGGGGAAATTATGGCCTATAATGGCTTAACTGCCAATGCTTTAACTACCCGTGCTACCCAGTTATTAGGCTAAGTTCCCAGTTAGTTTTTTTGATTATTCCCTACTTTCTTTGATTGGAAAGTAGGGATTTTTTTCTCAGGTCACTTTTACCAACGAGGTAAACTTTTAATAATTTTCCATAGGCGAGGATATTGGAGAGATAGATAGCGCTTAATATGGGATTTTAAACTAACTAAATCCTGCGATTCTTTCAGTTCTCTATCTTGATAAAAACGAATTAAATCATCCCGTCTTTTCAGTAAAATTTTAATTTGTTGGTAATCTTCCGAGCTTAAAACTTGATGGGGTTGAATATTTTCTGGCAGCGGGCGCGGGATGTAAAAAGTTGTATGAGATGGTGATAATTCTTCGATAGGACGTTCTTTGGTATAGAGATAGATAGAAAGAGATTTCCGGGATAAATGCCGTTGATTTTCTGGTAAATTAATCTGAGAAAATCCATGCCATGAATGTTCATTGGTTTCAAAAATAAGACAACGATTAAAGATAGGTACAAAAGATTTAATCCTATTTTCTTCTGGTTGACGAGGATTGGAATGTAACTCTAGATTCCCCCCCCAATCTGCTTGCCATTGGGGATTTAAATAGATTAATAAATTCAAGCGGCGATGATACCAGTGACGCTCATCGAGGTTAAAATCAATGTGAGGGTCTAATTCTTGACCCTGTAAATTTTCGTGGGTTCCACCCCCATAAAAACTAGGGTCTGTAATTAAATTATCGATACCGGTTAATTGGGAAATTAACTCTAAAAACTCTTGAGATTGAACGTAGCGGCCAAACTGTTGGTAAACACCCCCTAAACCGATTAAATCCTCATTAACTGCCTTGCCGCCAACTTTTCCTAACTCACTAATGGCTTTTTGCGGATTAAAACTGGGAAAATTTTCCAGCAAAATTTGCGCTTGCTCCCCAACTAAAAAATTATCGATGACCAAATGCTTAAACGGTTGCGCTGTCTCAAAATCTTGACGATAGACAGAAGATTTCTCATAAACAAGGGGATTAATAAACATTAGACAGCTTTTTTGTTGGTATGATAAATTGTAGCAATCAAACTAGCAAAATAAAGATTAACTCTCCTATTGACCTCATCGCCTATGGACTGGTGGCACAAACTCAAAGATAATCCTCTCGCCCGTTGGGGAGCAGTTTTACTGTTAATCTTCTATTTAAGCGTAATGGCGGCGGATTTTGTCGCTCCCTACTCTCCCTACTCCTCCCAACCCGGTCAGTCTCTCCTACCCCCCACCCAAATCTTTTGGCGCTCGCAGTCGGGAAGTAACAAGGGTGAGTGGATTGGCCCCCACGTCTATCCCACCACTCAAAGTGCTATTAATATAGAAACTGGTGAGCGGAAGCTAATGAGAGATTTTAACAACCCCTTGCCGCTACGTCTCTTGGTTAAGGGTGAAACCTATAATTTCGGTCAAATTCGCCTACCTTTACCGCCAAAATGGGAGGAAGTAACTTTATTCCCCGGTATCCCTTTTGATCTCCATCTGTTCGGGGTCATCGGCGATGGTAGAATCAATATATTGGGAACCGACGAATCGGGACGCGATAGTTTTAGTCGCTTGATTTTCGGGGGCAGAATTAGTTTATTTATCGGTTTGGTCGGGATTTTAATTTCTTTCCCTATCGGTTTATTTGTCGGTGGCGTTTCTGGCTATTTTGGTGGTTGGTTAGATGGGATTTTAATGCGTTTTGTGGAAGTTTTAATGACTATCCCCGGCATATATTTACTCGTGGCCCTAGCGGCCGTTTTACCCGCAGGATTAACCAGTACCCAGCGCTTTTTATTAATCGTCCTGATTACTTCTTTTATCAGTTGGTCGGGATTAGCGCGGGTAATTCGCGGTCAAGTTTTATCCCTGAAAGAACAGGAATTTATTCAGGCCGCCAAAGCTATGGGAGCAAAACCCCTTTATATTATTCTGCGTCATGTGCTGCCCCAAACTGCCAGTTATATCATTATTTCTGCTACGTTAGCGGTGCCGGGGTTTATCGTGGCCGAATCGGTTTTAAGTTTAATTGGTTTGGGAATTCAACAGCCGGATCCTAGTTGGGGAAATATGCTTTCTCTGGCTACCAATGCCTCAATTATTGTTCTACAACCCTGGTTAATTTGGCCGCCTGCTTTGTTAATTATTCTCACCGTTTTAGCTTTTAATTTACTCGGTGATGGTTTACGCGATGCTCTAGATCCTCGCAATTTAGAGAGATAATTTAGTTATTTTAGCCATTATAAGTTATCAGCTATTAGTTATCGTTTATCAGATGTGAGTTATAACTTCACTGATTACCGTTTACTGTTCACTGATAACTGAAAAGTCTTACCACTTCCCCACTTCCCATTATGAATAGAATCAGTAAAACTTTTAATAATTTCGCCGATAGTTTGGTGATTTATAGTCAAAGATACGGAAAAATAAGCTGGGTAATATTTTTAATTATCTTTGCTTGTATCATGACGATAACCTTTAATTATCCGGCACAATCCACCAATCAACCCCAAGAAAAACCCGAAATTCGTGGAGTTTGGTTAACTAATATCGATAGTGAGGTATTATTTAAACCGCAAACCCTAAAAGATGCCCTTGATAGGTTGGCTGATTTAAACTTTAACACTATTTATCCCACGGTCTGGAATTGGGGTTATACACTCTATCCTTCTAAGGTAGCAGCAAAAGTCACAGGACGAGCGATCGATCCCCATAAGTCTTTAAAAAATCGCGACTTTTTAGAGGAAATAATTAGCCAAGGTCATCGGAAAAAATTAAGAATTATTCCCTGGTTTGAATTTGGTTTTATGGCTCCTGCGGATTCAGAATTAGCCAAACGACATCCCGATTGGTTAACCCAAAGACAGGATAAAAGTGTGATTTGGTGGGAAGGAAAAGTGCATCAACGTGTGTGGTTAAATCCCTTACATCCGCAAGTACAAAACTTTATTACCGATTTAGTCAGCGAGATTATTACTAACTACGATATAGAAGGAATTCAGTTTGATGACCATTTTGGTTATCCCGCCGATTTTGGCTATGATGAAACCACGATTAAGCTCTATCAAAGGGAACATTCTGGACAATTACCACCGCAAGATTACCAAGATAAAGCATGGATTCAATGGCGGGCCGATAAAATTACTGACTATATGAATAGTTTAGCCCAGACGATTAAAAAGCAGCAACCTAGAGCGATTATTTCCCTATCTCCTAATCCCTACACTTTCTCCCTAGAATCCTATCTTTTAGATTGGCAAAAATGGCAAGAAAAAAACTTGATTGATGAATTAATAGTGCAAGTGTATCGAACTGATATGAACGCCTTTGACTGGGAATTATCCCAACCAGAATTACAGCAAGCTAGAGAATCTATCCCCGTGGCTATTGGGATTTTATCTGGTTTAAAAGGTCGTCCGATTCCGATGGTTAATATTACTCAACAAGTGGAAAAATCGAGACAACAAAATTTTGGCGTTTCTTTCTTTTTCTACGAAACTTTATGGAATATGAGCAATGAATCTCCTTCCTATCGACGCAGGATTTTTCGAGAAATACTCCAGTCTGCTAATCCTCGCTAAAATTAGGGAAAATTGCTGACTTTCAGCTAAATTATTGCCCTAACCAGGCTATAGTTTCTTAAGTTTATCTTTAAATTAAGAAAAAGCAGCAGGGAGAAACTAGAATCGCTAGAATGAAAGAAGACTCTCTTTTATCACTTTATCCATGCTGATCAGACATAACCGAAGCTCGATCGCTAAACCTATTTTACTGTTTCTCGGCTGCCTTGTGATCGGGCAGTTGGGGGTATTAGTGGTAGCCAATAGCCTCTGGTTTACCGAGATGGGTTATTTAAACACTTTCCTGAAACAATTATCTTGGCAACTAGGATTAGGTTGGGGAAGTGCGATTCTTTCTCTACTCTTTATTTTTACTAATTTACGTTTAGCCCAGCGTTTTCGTTGGCAAAAAGCCAAGGAAGATAGTTATCCTCTTAGTCCTCAATCTCCTAGTATTAATTTACTCAGTCTTTTGATTATCGCAACGGGAATTGGAGCTTGGATCGGGTCAATGTTATTGTATTACAGTAAACTAGCCCTCAGTCTCTGGACACCAGATTTTAATCTTCCTAACCTTAGTTCTTCCATAAGTTCTCCTCTGGAAATAGTTTGGATTAGGCAAGTATTAACCGATATTTCCAGTAATCTTTGGCAAGGGTTAATTATCGCTTTTTTAGTTCTGGGATTATTAATTAAAACCGATTATTTTTTGCGAATAATATCCCTAGTGTTCACCCTACTGCTATCTTTTATTATTGCTGGGCAGTGGGCGAATTTTTTAAAATATTTTTATGGTGTTCCTTTCAATATTAACGATCCTCAATACGGGAATGATTTAGGTTTTTACATCTTTCAATTACCCCTGTGGCAGTTACTAGAATTATGGCTTAGTGGTGTGGGAATATATACTCTTTTCGCCGTCAGTTTAACCTATCTTTTTTCGGCCGATAGTCTTTCTCTGGGAACATTTCCGGGGTTTTCCCGTCCGCAACTGCGTCATTTGTACGCCCTGTGGAGTGGGTTAATGGGGCTGCTAGTATTACACCATATTATTCAGCGTTACCTGCTACTTTATTCTCCCGAAGGAGTAGTTTATGGTGCGGGTTATATCGATGTTCATGTTGGTCAATTTATTGAAATTATTCTGGGAATTATTGCAGCAATAACCTCTATATGGTTAGGAGAAAAATCATTATTTGGCAAAAAAGACCGTCGCAAGTTATACAAAACCGCCAAGAAAAAGTTGGTATTTTCCCCCTACTTAGTTCCTGTATTTCTCTATTTAATTGTTTGGATAAGTGGCACAATTATCAGTGGAGTATTACAAAGAATAATCGTACAACCGAATGAATTAGTGAGAGAAAGACCCTATATTGAAAGAAGTATTCAATCCACAAGAGCGGCTTTTTCCTTAGATAGAATTGATGCCCAAATTTTCGATCCACAGGCCGAATTAAATGCCGAAGTTTTAGAGAGAAATCATCTAACTATCGATAATATTCGTCTTTGGGATACCAAACCACTGCTAGAAACTAACCGACAGTTACAGCAAATTCGCTTATATTATAAATTCCCCGATGCTGATATTGATCGCTATCGGGTACGAGTGGGAGTGCCTGAAAAAATCGAGGAACGTCAAATATCTGAAAAACAACAGACCATTATTGCCGCTAGAGAATTAGATTATAGTGCGGTTCCCACTTCTGCTAACACTTGGGTGAATAAACATCTCGTTTATACCCACGGTTATGGGTTCACTCTTTCCCCGGTTAATTTAGTGGCTGCCGGGGGTTTACCCTACTATTTTGTCAAAGATATCGGCACAAATAAAGACGAAGGGGCCCTACAAACCTCTAGCGAATTAATTGATTATAGTATTCCCATTGGTAAACCCCGCATTTACTACGGGGAATTAACTAATAATTATGTGATGACTCCCACCACCGTAGAAGAATTGGATTTTCCCAGCGGGGATGGAAATGTCTATAATACCTACGATGGAAAGGGAGGAATCCTAGTGGGTACGGGGTGGAGACGTTGGCTATTTGCCCTTTATCTGCGGGATTGGCAAATGTTATTTAGCCAAGATTTTACTCCCGAAACTCGGCTATTAATGCGTCGTGATATCCAAAATCGCGTGCAAACTATCGCACCTTTTTTAAATTATGATCGCAACCCCTATTTAGTAGCGGCAGATGTGGGCGATAGTAGTAGTAAATTACATTGGATTATTGATGCTTATACTATTAGCGATCGCTATCCCTATTCTGACCCAGGAAAAGATAAATTTAACTATATTCGCAATTCGGTCAAAGTGGTAGTGGATGCCTATCATGGAACGGTGAATTTCTATGTTGCCGATGAAAATGATCCAATTATTCAGACGTGGCGTAAAATCTTTCCTCATCTCTTTAAATCTTTAGCAGAAATGCCGAAAACTCTCCGCAGTCATATACGTTATCCCGAAGATTTATTTAGTACCCAAGCGGAAAGATTATTAACCTATCACATGACCGATCCACAAGTATTTTATAATCGGGAGGATCAATGGGAAATTCCCCTAGAAATTTACGGCACGGAACCCCAGGCTGTATCACCCTATTATTTAATCATGAAACTGCCCGATGCCGACAAAGAAGAATTTATTCTCCTCCATCCCTATACTCCCTCTAGTCGGCAAAATTTAATCGCTTGGTTAGCGGCGCGTTCAGACGATAGAGAGTATGGTAAGTTATTACTCTATCAATTTCCTAAACAAAGGTTAGTGTACGGACCGAATCAAATTGAGGCTTTAATTAACCAAGATCCAGATATTTCTCAACAGATTTCCCTTTGGAATCGGGACGGTTCTAAAGTTTTGCAAGGACACCTATTAATTATTCCCATTGAACAATCTCTGCTTTATGTAGAACCTTTGTATCTAGTGGCAGACCAAAATAGTGTCCCGACAATCGCTAGAGTAACAGTTGCTTATCAAAATAAAATTGTCATGGAACCAACCTTGAAGGAAGCTTTAGAAAAGCTATTCTCAGGTGATCAGAGCTAAGTAGCTGGTTATAATTAAATTAAAAATGGATTTTAGGTTCGATCCCCCCTGCCTCCCTTGATAAGGTAGGGTTGATTCATGAATCAACCCTACCCTTGATAAGGGGGGTGTCTGATAATTTTTAAAGCCTACCTACTTAAATTGCCGCTAATTTGTGGCCAATTAGCAAGAAAGCTGATGCTGGTTCCAGAACAATCCTCAATATCCCCAAATTCGCCCAGAAAATTGCCTGCTCTGGTTAATCAGCCAATTTTAAAATCCAGTATCATCAAAGGATTGAGTTATGCTTTTAATTGGAAAAGTGGGCAATTAATTCTGTGCGAGATGAATTAATTATTAAAGGGGTAAACTCCTCCACTGGTAATAATAAAATGCGATCAATGATTACGGACAAATCTGGGTCTAAACTACCAAAACGAGCTTTCAATAAATTTTCTATCACCAGACGTTCTCCCTGTTGAAGACCTTGTTGAAGACCCTGTTGAAGACCCTGTTGAAGACCCTGTTGAAGACCCTGTTGAAGACCCTGTTGAAGACCCTGTTGAAGACCCTGTTGAAGACCCTGTTGAAGACCTTGTTGAAGACCCTGTTGAAGACCCTGTTGAAGACCTTGTTGACGGCCAGCATCCAGTTCTTCCTGAAGACGGGAAGTGTATAAAGGTGATAATCTCATAATTAACTCTCTGTCCTCCTCTTCAAGCTCTTGATCGTTAGTTAAAGAAGTTCTCAAGTTTAATAATAATTCTAGAGCATTTACCCGAAAAGGATGATCCTCTGGTAACGATTCTAGCTCATCGATCGCCCTTGCTTGTACTTTTCCCCGGCCTAAAATTCTTAACCAGAGAGTTGCTTCTGTTGGGGGTAATTGATGGATAACGGTGATTGCCGTGCGTAAAGAGGGAGCTAAAAAATAGATACCTTCCCCCCAATTCTCCTCATCTAATTTAGCTCCGAATCCTCCTAACAGTTGCGAGGAAGCGGTGGGAGTCAAAATCCAGAGACGGGGGATTTCCCCATCGTTAACATTCGTTTTCTGACGATTTGCTTGACGATTAATTTCTCCTTCCACTTGCAACAATTTTAACAGACAAGTTCTAATTTCTGTAGCGGTGACAGGATTGCGAAAGGGTTCAAATAAACAGGGATTAATCGCCATTTTTCCCAGTAATCCCAGCAGTTCTCTCGGATTATTATCGAGCATCTGGGGTGAAAACCAGACATCGATTTCTCGTACTTCTCCGCGTACAACCCGTGCCGATTTTACTTCTCCCAGAGAAGATAATAATTCTTCGAGATAATCTTTAGCAAACTGGTCATGAATAAATCTAGTCATAGGTTTATCTAAGATGATTTAATAACTTATCTCGCAATTGCTTAATCCGATCGCGATATTTAGCCGCTGACTCGAATTCTAGATTTTTAGCCGCTTCTTTCATTTGCGCTTCTAGTTGTTGAATTAACTCGGGAATTTGTTCTAAAGAAAGCTCTTCTATATTCTCACAAACCTGCTCTAATTGTTGAGAATTTAGGCGACGGGAAATATCCAGAAAAGCCAAAATTGAATTACTCGACCTTTTAACAATCGGTTGCGGAATAATCCCATGTTTCTGGTTATATTCCTCTTGAATAGCTCGCCGTCTCTTGGTTTCTTCGATCGCATTAATCATACTATCAGTGAGATTATCTCCGTAAAGAATTGCCTGACCGCGAATATGACGAGCGGCCCGGCCGATAGTTTGAATTAAAGAGCGGGTAGCCCTTAAAAATCCTTCCTTATCTGCGTCTAAAATCGCCACTAGAGACACTTCCGGCAGGTCTAACCCCTCGCGAAGCAAATTCACCCCGATCAGCACGTCAAAGACCCCTTCTCGCAGGTCTTGAATAATTTCAATCCGTTGAATTGATTGAATTTCCGAATGTAGATATCTAACTTTAATTTCCCTTTCTTGCAAGTATTCGGTTAAATCTTCCGCCATGCGTTTAGTTAAAGTGGTAATCAAAACCCGTTCATTTAACCGCACTCGCTCCTTAATTTCCCCTAATAAATCATCCACTTGTCCCTCAGTTGGTCGCACAAAAATCTCCGGGTCTAAAACTCCCGTCGGTCGGATAATTTGTTCAACAATGCGATTTTCTGACTGTTCTAATTCCCAATCTCCCGGAGTGGCCGAAACAAAAATACATTGATTAACTTTCTGCCAAAATTCTTCTGACTTCAAAGGACGATTATCCGCAGCACTGGGTAAACGAAAACCGTGATCGATCAAAACTTTTTTTCGTGATTGATCGCCATTATACATCCCGCGAATCTGCGGCACACTGACATGGGATTCATCCACAACTAATAACCAATCTTGAGGAAAATAATCCACCAAACATTCCGGGGGTTCCCCCGCTAATCTACCCGCTAAATGCCGCGAATAATTTTCCACGCCATTACAATAACCCACTTCCTGCAACATTTCTAAATCATAACGAGTCCGCTGATCCAACCGTTGCGCTTCCAGTAATTTGCCCGCTTTTTCCAACTCCAATAAACGGTTATCTAACTCGGTTTTAATATCCCGACAGGCCACCTCTAAACGTTCCTCTGGGGTAACAAAGTGACGGGCCGGATAAATACTAATTCGCTCTAATTTTTGCAAAACTTCCCCCGTCAGGGGATCGAGATAACGAATACTTTCAATCTCATCGCCAAAAAAATCAATTTTAATAACCCGATCCTCGTAAGCGGGAACAATTTCCAAAATATCGCCCTTCAGACGAAAACGGCCGCGAGTTAACTCTAAATCATTGCGATTGTACTGCACTGACACCAAGGCCCGTAATAATTGCCTTTGGTCGAACTCTTGACCAACTGTTAAGGAAATCGCCGCTTTTAGGTATTCCGCCGGCATTCCCAAACCATAAATACAACTAATGGAAGCGACGACGATCACATCCCTGCGTTCAAACAGCGATCGCGTGGCCGAATGGCGCAGCATATCGATCTCATCATTAATCGAAGAACTCTTTTCGATGTAGGTATCGCTGACAGGAATATAAGCCTCCGGCTGATAGTAGTCGTAATAGCTGATAAAGTATTCCACGGCGTTATTGGGGAAAAATTGCCGCAATTCGTTGCATAATTGGGCGGCCAGGGTCTTATTATGGGCCAGGACGAGGGTAGGCCTGCCAATTTTCTCGATGACGGCGGCAATGGTGAAGGTTTTGCCGGTGCCTGTTGCCCCTAAGAGGGTTTGGAAACGATGCTGGTTTTGCAGGGAATCTACCAATTTATTGATCGCTGCCGGTTGATCCCCAGTGGGTTGAAAGGGTGCTTGTAGTTGAAAAGCGGTCATTAGCGGCTAGGTGTAGAGAACAGGCAAAATAAATTATCAATCAAATTACCAACACTTATAGGGTTTTGGGAAAGAAAGATGTATCTTAATATTAGAGAGGATTTTAAAAAAAGATTAAAAGTCTTCGAGAATACCCTAAACTTAAATCTTATCGTTTCCCCGAAGCTATTAACGGAAAGGAGTATCAGGTTATGACGGTGGAAAATCTAGAAACGAACGGGACCCAAACCCCAGCAACCACAGAAGAAAAGACCAGCAGCTCACGCGGTAAAGCTACTACGGCTAAAACCGCCAAAGATAAAGAAGTGGTCGCCCTTTCGGTGAAAAACAACGCTGAATCGGCTTCCAAAGCCTTAAAATTCTATCAACCTGAACATCGCTTACCCGAAAATCGTCCTGTTGGTACTAGCCATCTTCACTTCACGGAAGATGAAATGTTACCCGGGAGCCGTCCCGTGGAAGTTAGCCATCTGAAAATTGTTAGTACCTATTCTTCCGTCGGTGGATTGCGTCCTGTCGGCTCTAGCGGTATGGAAGTCAGTAGCACTCTAGCGATTTCTGGCAATCGTCCGATCGCTCTCAGTCATCTGCACATTAGCGAAACTTATACAGTCATGGGTAATCGTCCCGTTGCTTCCAATGAAATCGATGATCCCGAAACTTTAATGGGATTTTTGGATTAATTGTTTTGTTGATCAAGATAGATTTTTTCCCTGTCCCGGACGGGGAATTTATTTTTTTCCCTTTACTTAAGCACGATATTGAGCAATTAGTTGGTATTTTCCCGGTTTTAATTGCAGAGTAAATAAGCCGTCCTGAGAGATTCCCTGACTGCTAATCATTCCCTTGGGATTAGTTTCAAAGTGCCAGCGACTAAAATAAGTGATTCCCAGATCAACCTGAGTATCTGAGACGATTTGGCAATCCCAAATACGATTATATGAAGAAGCTTTGACCATAGCTAATTGACCGTTACCATTGCGAACATAATGGTCTTGATAACCTTGAGCAGGAGAAACGGTATTACCTTGAAATTTCCAGAAAGGGGTTTTCTCACTCAGGGCAGCCGGAAGATAATCTACTACATCTGGGACAATTAAGAGACCGGCCGCTAGATTAAATCCTTTACCTCCGACTTTAATTGGTTCTACTGGTAAAAAATTAGCCGCTGCTGTTCTTTGGGATTGATAAGATGGCTGTTTAATCCTGGCGGTAATCAAGTTATTGAGTTGTTCTTTGGCCAGGGAATCTTGGTAAACAGGAGTTAGGACACTTGATAATAAAAAGTAATGGGGAATAGACCTGAGAGGGGGACAAGCGAGCTAGAAGGTAGATAGGGCAAGCGATATCGCTCTTTGTCCTTTGATGTAATCCTTCAACCGATAGCGGCTAATTTGCATTAGCTCTTCTATATTTTTTGGGAACATTTGATGTAGCTGGAGC
>NZ_JAPZSO010000193.1:0-5154 GCF_027531715.1 Microcystis sp. LE19-8.1F
TAGCTGGTTATAATTAAATTAAAAATGGATTTTGCCTTTAATCCCCCCTTGATCCCCCCTTGATAAGGTAGGGTTGATTCATGAATCAACCCTACCCTTGATAACGGGGGTGTCTGATAATTTTTAACGCCTACCTACTTATCTTGATTTTTTTTCCTCAAAAACTGAACTTCGGAGTACAATACAGATGACTAAATTAATTCAAGAAACTTTCGAGCAAATTGCACCGCTTTCTGAAGAACAACAAGATAGCCTGGCAACCTATCTAAAAAAACACCTAGCTGAATTTTTAGAAGAAGCGGAAAAAGAACGACGAATTGCAGAAGGGACTTATACCATAAGTGATTTTAACGAAAAAACTCAACAAGTCATTCAGAATATTGAAGAGCAAAAAAACTTAACTGTTGTCAAAGATCAAGTTGAACTGTATCAGCAGCTAGGAATTTAATGTTATTACCCATTTTTGAAAATCGCTTTAAAAAAGATATTAAACGACTGCAAAAACGGTGAAAAGATATGACCAAACTGAAAAATGTCATTGATAAATTACTTCAAAAGCAAGAACTAGAACCTAAATACAAAGATCACGCTTTGATGGGAAACTGGAATGGATATAGGGATTGTCACCTAGAACCAGACTGGCTTTTAATTTATAAAATCACAGACACCCATCTTTTTTTAGTGCGCTCTGGTTCCCATATTGAAGGCGGTTCGCGGAGGGGAAGCGTGGCAATCTTGCTTAACCGATAGTAATCTGTCAATTTTAAAAGGATCAGTGGAGACAAGCAGGGAGAGCAGAAGGGGCAGGGGAAGCACCGGGAGATTTATCTCTCAATTCGATCTTGACAGATCAATAGGCCTATGGTAGAGTAATAACCGAATTATCACACAAAGTCGAGGAGAGCCAAAAGCCTTCGAGTGATAGAATACGAGGGGTTGCTGAATCAAGGTATGAATGCCAATTGTGCGGGTTCCCGTGCAAAAGTTAGTTTGGGTCTAGGTTTTAAAAATCCCAGAAAAGAAGATTCATATCTCAAATCAGCAACCCCGAATACGATTGTCTGATGGTGAGAATTTAGATGCATTATATTCCCTCATTCAAAAAATTCCAGATCGCAGTTCCAGATCTACTGGTAGTGGCGGTGTGTATTGTAAGCTTTATTTTTAGCGTTATCGAATCAAAACTTAATACGGACGCTCACCATTGGGGGCTTATGTACGCGAATGCCATAGACTTGGTTCGCGGATCGATACCTTTTAAAGAAATATTTATTCAATACGGAATTCTAACGACGATAATTCAGGGTTTCTCTTTAGTTATCTTCGGCAATAAAGCGATCTCAGTCGGTATTATTACTGGATTATTTTACTCTTGTAGCTTGTACATATCGTATTTACTCTGGCAGAAAATCATCAGTAAGAACCGCGCCAGTTTTTCTACAATTTTGATGTTTTTATTGCAGGGGTATATTGTTTATCCGTGGTCTAATTACTTTTCTTATACTTTTTTGTTAATCTGTTTACTACTTTTGTCTAATGGTCGCTCAAAAAATTCACGGATTCTCGTATATTGTGTAGCGGGTATTTTTTTCGCCCTAAATGTGCTATCTAGACAAACCGCTTTTGGTCCAACAATAGTACCGATTTACTTGTATTTCTTGCTAGAACTTGTCGAGTCTTCAAAGGAAGAAAGGAAAACATTTATCAAAAAAATAGTATTATTTCATTTAGGAGTTATGGCGATCTTTGCAATATTTTTTGTTTATCTTTATCACACTTCATCTTTGCAAGATTGGTATCTTCAAAGCTTTACTATTTTAAGTTTTTACGAAGATTCTTCTGGAGGAGTAAAAAACCTAATTTTTGGATTCTTACAAGCAATGTTTATTTCACCAATACTAACATTCGATATTAGAACAATAATCTATCTATTAAATTTCTGCAACTCGATATTCTGGATACAGGCAATACTTGCGAAAGTTTTCAGAAAGAATCTGCCGGTTACAGATCGAGAAAAAGTTATTTTTTTACTTGCCAGTATTTCTCTATTCGGGTACGCGCAAGCCCTATATAAATTAAGCGTTTTTCGCTTACAGAATTCCTCCTCGATCGGTTTGGGATTGCTAACCCTTTCTGGCTTTGAAATTACCTCAAAATTACTCAAATGGCAACGGTATATTATTTTAGGTATTATCTGCGCTATGAGCGTATATCTTAGCGGCACCCTGGGTGGGTTAAAATTTTCTAGTGTTTACTACAACTGGCCGAAAGATCTATTCAGTGGCAGACTTCAGCAACCCGAAAACATAGATATATTTCAAGGAAAACTTTTTAATACTAGAGTTAAAAGTTATTATGAATCCTTGGTAAAAGAGATCGATTCCTATAAATCAAGTGTTCCGTACATTATCAACCTAACCCGTGACTCGTATATTCTTTACCTATCGAATAATTTTGAAAAAGTTCAATCTTCTCCTTTCTACGTTAGAGAACTCAATGACATGATCCTACCAGACGAGCAACAAAAGATTGATAATCTCATCGCCAGAGAAGACGCTATTTATATAACTCACTTACGGAAAATCGAAGACTTTCGTTCGATTCCAAGTAACTACTGTATTGTTTATCAGGCTCAAAAACCGAGAGAAGTTCCATTTATGCGCAAATATATTTCTCTCGTAGTTCCCCGAAAAATCGCCAAGGAGTGCTTGACAATTAATATCGAATCGTCAAAAGATAAGGGAGTATAATTGAACTTATATTAAAAGCTCACTTTTGATTTTTTCTATGAAATACCTAATAACCTACGCGAATCAAAAGTATCGATACAAAACCCTCGGATTTTTTAGTTCTACCGAACCTACCATGCAAGGAATTGCTGAAGGCCTTTCCATTAATCGAGCATACCAAAAGTTGCTCAAATGATCGATCAAAACTACTTTATCCTCGCCAGAGATTACAATATTTTCTGGTTTAATATCAAGATGATAAATTCCTTGCTCGTGAACTGTTTCTAATGCGTCCACCAATTGACAGATTAATTTCTCGATTCTTTGCGGAGGTAAACGAGAGCTGCCCGGCAGCAAAGAAGCAAAGGTTTTATCCCAGCGGCTATTCTTGGGGATAAAATTCCTTAATCGCTATAGCAGTGGCTAATTGACGATGACAGGCCCGATAGGTGATGCCAAAACTGCCCCGACCGAGGGGATAATCAATAGCATCGGTTCCATCTCTCAGTAAGGTTCCCTTTGCTAAGAAGTCTTTTAGTAGTGCTGGCAGGTAAACACCACAACGGAGACATTTATCCATTGATGGCTCAATTCCCTGAAAACGACAGTTTAAGCATGGCATGGAGGGTTAAGGACCCATATTCTCCCTAAATAATCACGATTTTCTCATAACTACCCCTCGATCGTTGTGCGTGAGAAAACGGATAATTAATTCAGTGATTAGGCAAAAGGCGGTTAGGTGTTGAGGTTTTTTCCTTTGTCCCTGAAATACCCCTCCACCCCAACAATCTATAATCGCCATATATAAGGAGAATAATTAACCATGACCGAAAATAGAGGCCCGATTCCCGTAGTTGTCAACGGTGCAGCCGGCAAAATGGGACGGGAAGTCATTAAAGCCGTTGCTCGTGCCGACGATATGATCTTAGTGGGTGCAGTGGATCGAAATCCAGCTTTTCGAGGTCAGGATGTGGGAGAAGTGGCTGGTTGTGAACCCCTAGAAGTGCCGATTCTCGACGATTTGCAGAGTGTTTTAGTCCTGGCAACTCAGGAAAAAGTGCAGGGGGTGATGGTGGATTTTACCCATCCCGACGGTGTTTATGACAATACCCGCAGTGCGATCGCCTATGGAGTGCGTCCCGTGGTGGGAACTACGGGATTATCGGCGGCACAACTGCAAGATTTAGCCGAATTTGCCGAAAAAGCCAGCACCGGCTGTTTAGTTATCCCCAATTTTTCCATTGGCATGGTTTTACTACAACAGGCTGCTATGCAAGCATCTCGCTACTTTGATCATGTAGAAATTATCGAACTGCATCACAATCAAAAAGCAGACGCACCCAGTGGCACAGCGATTAAAACCGCCGAATTACTGGCCGAATTAGGTAAAACCTTTAATCCTGCCCAAGTTTCCGAAAAAGAAACCATCCCCGGCGCTAGAGGCGGTTTAACTGCTGAGAACATCCGTATTCATAGCGTGCGTTTACCCGGTTTAATTGCCCACCAGGAAGTCATTTTCGGTTCCCCCGGGGAAATCTATACCCTTCGTCATGATACCAGCGATCGCTCCTGTTATATGCCGGGGGTTCTCCTCTCTATCCGCAAAGTTACTCAGCTGCAATCCCTCGTTTACGGTTTAGAAAAAATCCTCTAAATCGAGATATTTTAGAGAAAGGAGAGGAAAAGGGCAAAGAAGAGAAATCTCGACAAATTGCCCTAAAAATGCTATCTGCTGGCTTTCCTATCCCCAAGCCCTAGATTTAGATATTGAACAAGTACAACAAGTCATTGAGGGACAAAATTGAGGGAAAACGGACAGTATTTTCTATCGTCTCTTTGAGACTTTTCCTGAAAGTTTCTTTGATTTGCTCAATCTTCCCCCAGAAACCGTCAATCATTATCAATTTTCCTCCCTAGAAGTTAAACAACTCGCTTTTCGTTTAGATGGGGTTTTTCTTCCCGATAACCTGAATGATCCGATTTACTTTGTTGAGGTACAATTTCAAAAAGATGAACGGTTTTACTCGCGCTTTTTTAGTGAAATATTTCTCTATTTTCATCAGAGTGAGAGTAATAACAATTGGCAAGGGGTGATCATTTATCCTCATCGGGAAATTGAAAACAGTCCCAAATCTCGTTATCAAGAATTCTTTGAGTCAGGCCGAGTTAACTGTTATTATCTGAATCAGTTAGATGAGGGGGATTCTCTGGGGGTAAAAGTGTTACAATTAATTGTGGAATCGGAACCAAACACCTTAGCCCAAGGAAAAGAACTGATTCAACAGGTTAGACAACAATTCCAGGAGTCTTTAAAAAGACAAGACATTCTCGAATTAATTGAGACAATTCTCATTTATAAATTGCCCAAATTAAACCGTAAGGAGATAGAAAAAATGTTTAGTTTAAGTGATTTAAGAGAAACTAA
>NZ_JAPZSO010000057.1:0-1151 GCF_027531715.1 Microcystis sp. LE19-8.1F
GCCAAACTTGTCCTAAGGGGCTAAAGTGTGCTATAAGCAGTCAGACCCTGCCCTGGTCTTTATTCTTCCCGATTAGGTAAATTACTGATGACTCAACCGAAACGCGCCCTGATTACTGGCATCACCGGTCAAGATGGTTCCTATCTGAGCGAATTATTATTAGAAAAAGGTTACGAAGTCCACGGTATCATCCGTCGTACTTCAACTTTTAACACCGATCGCATCGATCATATCTACACTGACCCCCACCAGCCCGATACTAAATTATTTCTTCATTATGGCGACCTCACCGACGGGACGACCCTGCGGCGTATCCTTGAACAAGTGCAACCGGTAGAAGTGTATAATTTAGGGGCCCAATCCCACGTGCGGGTTAGTTTTGATGCCCCGGAATACACCGTTGATGCTGTGGGGGTGGGGGTCTTAAGATTACTAGAAGCAATTCGGGATTACCAAAAAAGAACCGGCATCGAAGTGCGTTTCTATCAAGCAGGTTCCTCGGAAATGTTCGGGAAAGTCATGGAAGTTCCCCAAAAAGAAACCACGCCATTTTATCCCCGCAGTCCCTACGCTTGTGCGAAAGTTTACGGTCACTGGCAAACAATCAACTATCGGGAATCCTACGACTTATTTGCCTGTAACGGCATTTTATTTAACCATGAATCCCCCCGGCGTGGAGAAACTTTTGTCACGCGCAAAATTACCCGCGCCTTGGCCCGAATTATTGCCGGACAACAGAAAAAACTCTATTTAGGAAATCTTGATTCTAAACGGGATTGGGGTTATGCTAAGGATTATGTGCGGGCGATGTGGTTAATGTTACAACAGGAAGAACCGGATGATTATGTGGTGGCGACCAATGAAACCTATTCTATCCGGGAGTTTCTCGATATTTCTTTCCAATACGTTAATTTAAATTGGCAGGATTATGTGGAGTTTGATGAACGTTATTTGCGTCCAGCGGAAGTGGATTTATTAATAGGAGATTCCACAAAAGCCAGGGAGAAATTAGGCTGGCAGCCGTCGGTAACGTTCGAGGGACTGGTAAAATTAATGGTAGATGCGGATTTAGCGGCTTTGGGGATTAATCTTAATAACGGTGGTGATAGCGGACAGTTATTAAAAGATTTGGCTTATCTTCGCAATCGTTC
>NZ_JAPZSO010000079.1:0-37507 GCF_027531715.1 Microcystis sp. LE19-8.1F
TAGGGAGGCACAATTATTTGTAGGATGGGTTAGCGGTAGCGTAAACTATGCGGGCGTTGGGTTTCATGCTTCAACCGTTCGGACCTCGGCGTGAGCTTTTGTCGAACGCAAAAGCTCACGGCCGAAGCCCAACCTACGTTCATCTTATATTTAATTCCACCCACCCACTTAACGCCAAAGTTATGCCCAGATCCCTCATAGCCTGTATTATTCATGAAAATTTGGGAAAATACTCAAAAGCCTTGCTAGGAAAATCATTCAGGGCTCTAGCTAAAAAACAGACTGTTTTTTGAGACCCTCTCATAATCAGGGTTTTGGCAATTGGTGAATAATTCAGGATAGATTCTTCCACCTCAGCGATCGCCTACACCCCTTAATTATAAAGATTTGTTTAGCTTGACCAGAGGTTGATAGTGCATCGGCTAGGATAAATTACAAATAAATTCAGAATGAATTACAAATGAATTCAAGATGAGCCAATCTGGTGAACTGTCGTATTTTAATCATGGAGTTGCCATTTTGTGAGTAAGAAATGGTTCGCAGATAACAGTTTGTCGATCGGGCGGACTCCTCTAGTGCGCCTTAATCGAGTCGTTGGCAACAGTCACGCCACGGTTCTGGCCAAGATTGAAGGTCGCAATCCGGCCTATTCGGTCAAATGTCGTATTGGTGCGGCCATGATCTGGGATGCGGAACAACGGGGATTATTGGGGCCGGGCAAAGAACTGGTCGAACCCACCAGTGGCAATACAGGCATCGCCCTAGCCTTTGTAGCCGCCGCCAAGGGGATTCCCCTGACCCTAACCATGCCTGAAACCATGAGCTTGGAGCGGCGCAAACTATTGCTCGCCTATGGAGCCAATCTGGTGTTAACAGAAGGGACCAAGGGCATGACCGGAGCGGTGGCAAAGGCAGAAGAAATTGCCGCGTCTAATCCCGATCGCTATGTGTTGTTGCAACAGTTCCGCAATGCTGCCAATCCCCGCATCCATGAGGAAACCACCGGCCCCGAAATTTGGCAGGACACAGATGGGGCGATCGATATTCTCGTGTCGGGTGTGGGAACGGGCGGAACCATTACGGGAGTTTCGCGCTACATCAAAAAGACCCAAGGAAAACCGATTTTATCGGTAGCGGTGGAGCCAGAGGCCAGCCCGGTACTATCCCAAGCCCGGGCAGGTCAGCCCTTAAAGTCCGGCCCTCACAAAATTCAGGGCATTGGGGCGGGGTTTATTCCCGAAGTTCTGGATTTATCCCTCGTGGATGGGATTGAAACCGTTTCCAACGAAGATGCCATTCTTTATGCCCAACGATTGGCCAAGGAAGAAGGGATTATCTCCGGCATTTCCTGCGGTGCCGCCGCCGCCGTCGCCGCTCGCTTGGCACAACAACCCGAACACCAAGGCAAAACCATTGTCGTAATTTTGCCAGATTCCGGAGAACGGTACTTGAGTTCCATCCTGTTCCAAGGGGTATTTAATGAGCAAGGGTTAGTGGCATGACGAGCGAGCATCCGAGCAGTTCTGGCGCTCTCTCCCAACCGCCCCTGTCCTTGGCTCTCGATGAGATTATCACTCAATTGTCTCAACCTCGTGGCGAGTCGTTCCACAGTTGGTCTCAATCACGAAGCCATTTCCCCTTGCCCTCCCGTGAGGCCTTATTTAGGATTGTCGATCGACTGCGCGCCGTTCTCTTTCCCTATCACTTTGGTAATCCCGATTTAGGCGAAACATCCAGCCGCTATTTTATCGGTCATACCCTCAATGAAGTCCTACAACTGCTGCATCACCAAGTTTGTCGTGAACAGTGGTTGCTGGGGTCGCAGTTGCACTGGTCGTCAGACCAGATTGAGAAGCACGCCCAAGGAACGGTACAAGCCTTTGCCACTCAATTACCCCATCTGAAGGCTCTGCTGGAAACCGATATCACCGCGGCCTATCGAGGTGATCCGGCGGCCAGAAATTTAGATGAAGTATTGTTTTGTTACCCCGGGGTAACGGCCATCACTTATCACCGCATTGCCCATGCCCTGTATCGGTTGGACTCGCCCCTGTTGGCGCGGATTATCAGTGAAATTGGTCATTCCTTAACGGGGATTGACATTCACCCCGGTGCGTCGATTGGCAATAGCTTCTTTATCGATCATGGGACGGGGGTGGTGATTGGGGCAACCACGGTGATTGGCGACCGCGTGCGCCTTTACCAAGCGGTCACGCTCGGGGCAAAAAGCTTTCCCCGGGACGAATCGGGCAGTTTAATCAAAGGTCAACCCCGTCATCCGATTATTGAAGATGATGTGGTGATTTACTCAGGTGCAACGATTCTCGGTCGGGTAACTATCGGTCGGGGCGCAACCATTGGTGGAAATGTTTGGTTAACCCGCAGTGTGCCGCCGGGGGGTTTTGTCTCCCAGGCTCAACTACGACAGGAAATGTTTGATGACGGCTCTGGAATTTGAGGTGCTGTCCTGACTGTGAATGTTCGGCCATGAGAGTCGCTTTGTTACTTTTTTTTGAATTGGAGGGTTTAACTCGATGACGTATAGCCAAGATCATGAATTGCAACTGGCTTTGGGAGATGCTGCCGCTCGGCAGTTAGCCAATGCCACGAAGACCGTTCCTCAGTTATTGACCATTTCGCCCCGGTGGTTCGTTCGCCTCTTGCATTGGCTACCCGTTGAAGCGGGGATTTATCGTCTGAACAAAGTCAGGGATGCCTCCCGCGTTGAGGTGGCCTGCTCTGAACGTTTCGGAGCGGGAGCTGCCCGAAACGTTTGTGGATTACGAAGAGACCCCCCGGTAGTATTTCTTGAGTGCGGTGAATACGGTACTGGATGTTCACACTCGCGTGTCCGATCTCTACAGCAGTCCCCACGATCAGATCCATGAACAATTGCGGCTGACGGTCGCAACGCGCTCGCTACGCGAGACCGAAACCCTGAAGGAACGTCAAGAAAATGAGTTGATCAACAACCATGAGTACGGATTGCTGAACAATATTGTTGATTCTCAGAAAGTGCAACCTCGCAATGGTGCGCCCACGCCAGACGATTTGGATGAGTTGCTGGTGAAGGTGTGGAAGGAACCGGCATTTTTCCTCGCCCATCCTAAAGCGGTCGCAACGCTCTCGCTACGCGAGACCGCGGCCTTTGGCCGAGAAGCAACCCGACGGGGTGTACCCCCTGCCACGGTGTCATTATTCGGGTCTCAGTTTATTACCTGGCGGGGCGTGCCTTTGATTCCTTCCGATAAGTTGGCCGTGAATGAACAAGGCAAAACCAATATTTTGTTATTGCGGGTAGGAGAAAGCCGTCAAGGGGGGGTCGGTCTCTATCAGCCCAATTTACCCGGTCAACAGGGAGTTGGCTTGTCGGTGCGATTTATGGGGATTAGTCGCAAGGCGATCTCCTCTTACCTAGTCTCCCTCTACTGTTCGTTGGCAGTGTTGACCGACGATGCGGCGGCCGTACTGGAGAACGTTGATGTCAACCAATACCACATCTACGACTATGACTAACCCCGAACTGATCCCTGAAAAGGCGGGGGGGAATCTACCCTCTGTATCCCCGCCCACGACTGCCCTAACTGAGGTCGAGAACATTTCTCTTAACCCCTTATTTCAACCTGACCTTCTTGAGCATCTCGCCCAGACGATAATTCAAGAACTACAACGGCACGACCTTAAGGCCGAGGTGGCGAAGGGGTTGAGTACGGATCGGGATTATCTGGTGCCATCCGCCGCAGCAACCTCCCCGGCTGCTGTGGGCGAACGGCCCACAGTTCCCTTCGACGTAGCTCCCTTCGACGAAGCTCAGGGCAAGCAGGGTAAACCCTTGGCTGTACCCTTAGCCACCTCCTCTTTCTACTTCATTGAAGAGTTAGAAACAAAAATCCCCGACCTTCCGGCCGTAGTGGCCAAGCCTGAACAGCTTGTTCAGGTCGCGGCGTTCTCGCGTAGCGAGCGCTTTGCGATCGATCCCCTTTTTGTCCCCCATGCCAGCGGGCGAAGCGTTCAACGACCTAGCTTCTTTGATGTTCATACTAAATCCTGTTTAAAAGGTATAGGAGAGTGGGAAGTGGGAAGTGGGAAGTGGGAGGTGGGGGAAAACAATCCATAACTTGTGAGTTAATCACACTATTAAAAACGGATTTGGTAAGTAGTCGTGCAAAATAAATTTCCTAGTGAAGATAGGCAAAAGGCACTCATGCAAGAGGCAAGAGGTGGTTAGATATGTGTAATTAATTTTGCTTAGGTACTTATTACATCGTCACAATCAGATTAGAATGCAGATAAAAAATAGAGTTCTTGCATAATTAATTTTTGAGAGTTCAAAAATGAGAAAAAATAGGCATAAAATTGCATAAAATCCCTGAATAGAGCATTTAATTGATTAATGCTCATTCTTAATTCTCCTGACTCTGAGACTACTGGCTCCGTTCGGACCTCGGCGTGAGCTTTTGTCGAACGCTGATCTCACGGCCGAAGCCTTACTCCTCACCTAACGGAAGATTTTTGATTTTTGCCAGAGGTCTAATTTTGACTTTGCTGGTATCAGATGCGAGTTTTGCTGCCGATTCTCTGTTTATGTCTAGGAATGGGGGAATTTTTGCTCAATCCCCCAGTTAGTCCCGTCAATTCCCTTCCCGCAACCACGGCAACCCGAACGGAAACCCGTTTGCTGCTGAATTTAAAAAAAAGACGGGTTTTTGTTTACCAAGTACAGAAAATAATTGCTTCTTACCCAGGGGCGATCGGTCGTCCGGGTTGGGAAACCCCGACGGGACAATTTCGGATGATTCAGATGGTGCGGGAACCGGTCTGGGAACATCCTTTCACCGGTCAACTGGTGCCATCGAGAAAAAACAACCCTTTAGGGGTGCTTTGGCTCGGATTTTGGACTAATGGCGAGAATTTTATCGGTTTTCACGGTACAACCCCAGAAAATCTCATCGGCAGCGCCGTCTGCCACGGTTGCGTCAGGATGCGCGATCGAGATATAAAGGCTTTATTTGAAAAGGTACAAATCGGCACTTCAGTGATAGTAATCGCTCAATAGAAACAATGGGAAAAAATGTCACATTTACCAACACTTTACCCGATGATGTCGGGAGAGCCGTCTTCAGGAGTAATTTAGATAGTCAACAGTTTAAAATGAGAGAAACTAAGCAAAGAGGATAATCGGTGAATATTATCGAACTAATCGGGATCGTGGCGGGAATATTAACAACTGTCTCCTTTTTACCCCAAGTGATTAAAACTTGGCGTTATCGTTCGGCTAAGGACTTGTCCCTAACTATGTTTATTTGCTTTTGTCTGGGGGTTTTTCTTTGGCTAATCTACGGGATTTATATGAGCAGCAAACCGATTATTGTCGCTAATTTTGTTACTTTTATCTTAGCGGGGACAATTCTCTATTTTAAGATCAAATATGATTAAAATAACTGGCAATCCCTTGCGGCTGTATTTGCTCACGTCATGACAATTTTATAATTTATCCCCACCTCCAGCCACGAAGAGCGGATTTTTAGGTTAATTTATTGTTAAGATGATCATTTTTGACCATTTAGACCAAATTTGGGGTCAAGAAACATGAGCGATCGCATCGAGTGGATTAATGCCCTATCAACCCGTCCCTCCCTAGAAGCGGCGGTGACGGAGGTAGTGGAAAAAGTGCAAGATAAGTTAGTTGGATCGGCAGATTTAGCCATAATTTTTATTTCTTCTGCCTATGCCAGCGACTATCCCCGTTTAGTTCCCTTAATCTTGGATAAACTCCCCGTTCCTGTGCTGATCGGCTGCGGTGGGGCGGGGATTGTCGGCATGGGTGAGAGGGAAAAAGCGCGAGAAATCGAAGCGAGTCCGGCTTTAAGTCTCACCGTCGCCCATTTGCCCGATGTGGAAGTGCAGCCCTTCTATATCGAAGCGGCGGAAATGCCCGATCTCGACAGTTCCCCCTCTAGTTGGACAGAATTATTAGGGGTAGAAGCGGCCAAAAATCCCCAATTTATCCTTTTAGCCGATCCTTTTTCCAGTCGCGTCAATGATCTGTTAGAGGGGTTGGATTTTGCCTACCCCGGTTCGGCCAAAATCGGCGGTTTAGTCAGTGGTGGCATGATCGAACGTTCTGGGGGTCTGTTCTACCACGATCAACAAAAACCGCGTAATACCTATCTCTATCGTCAGGGAACCGTAGGAATCGCCCTTTCTGGCAATATTATCGTCGAAACTATCGTCGCCCAAGGTTGTCGTCCCATCGGACCGATTTATCAGGTGAGTGAGGGAGAACGCAATATTATCATCTCCATGACCGGTAAAGGGGCCGATGGGACTTCGCAACCACCTTTAAATCTACTGCGGGATTTAATTGCCTCCTTGAGCGAAAAAGACCGAGAATTAGCGCAACACTCCCTTTTTATCGGTATTGCTAGGGATGAGTTTAAAATGCAGTTGCGGGCCGGGGATTTCTTAATTCGCAATCTTTTGGGAGTAGATCCTCGCCAAGGTGCGATCGCGATTGGCGATCGAGTTCGTCCGGGGCAGCGGGTACAATTTCACCTGCGTGATGCCGACACTTCCGCCCTAGATTTAGAATTACTTTTGCAAGCTTTTCCCCAAGAAAAACCTAATAGTTCAGATGTGCTAGGTGCTTTGATCTTTTCCTGTCTCGGTCGCGGGGAAAATCTCTACGAAAAACCGGATTTTGATTCGGGTCTTTTTCAGCGTTATTTCGCCAATGTTCCCCTCGCCGGTTTCTTTTGCAACGGAGAAATCGGGCCGGTGGCTGGGCGCACTTTTTTACACGGTTATACTTCGGCTTTTGCCCTCTTTCGTCAGGGAATTTAACGCTATACTAAATAGTTAGTACGCTAGGGAGTAGAACGATGATCAAGGCGATATCTTTCTCTGAGTCGGAGATTATCTATCCCGATAGTGACGGTAAACCGATGGCCGATAATACCAAACAGTTTCGCTGGATTGTGACGATCAAGGAAAATCTCGAATGTTTATTCGCAGACAATGACAATGTGTTTATCGCTGGCGATCTGTTGTGGTATCCGATCGAGGGGGATAATAAAACCTGTCAAGCGCCGGATGCTATGGTGGTGTTTGGCAGACCCAAGGGCGATCGAGGTTCCTATAAGCAATGGTTAGAAAACCAGATTGCGCCGCAGGTGGTCTTTGAAATTCTCTCTCCGGGCAACACTAAAGCGGAAATGCGCCGAAAATGGCAATTTTATCAGCGTTTTGGCGTAGAAGAATATTATCTCTACGATCCCGATGCTAATTATCTACAGGGTTGGTGGCGAAGGGGTGATCAATTGGAGATGATTCCCGCGATCGATAATTGGCAGAGTCCGCGGCTACAGATTCGTTTTCAACTGGAGAGTCCCCAGTTAGCTATTTTTTATCCCGATGGCTCCCGGTTTTTGACCACCCCAGAAATCAAGCAAAAGGCTGAATTAGCCGAACAAAGGGCCGATGCCGCCGAACAGCAAGCCCAACAGGAACGTCAACGGGCCGAATTGGCTGAGGCAAAATTAGCCCGCTTAGAGGCGCAATTACGGGCAATGGGGATTAATCTAGAGGAAAGCTAACGAGAGGCCGGAAGGACGGGATTTAACCAGTGGAGAATCTCATCTTTGAGACGGGAATTATCCCGGGCAAGTCCCTGTTTTAACCATTGGCCGATCGCATCGAGGGGAGTGAATACTTCTCCGGTTTGCCAACTGACATCTTGACTCAAGGGAGTGAGATGATTGCCCGGGAGAGTTCGCAGGGTAATTAAATCATTAAAGCGTTTTTTTAGCAGGGGATTTAATACCAGAGATTGATCGATCGTGTCGTCTTGAAAACGGATTAAAAGATTGCGACGAATGGCATAATCTTGGAAAATTAACTCGTTCGTTTCTTCGGGAGAAGGGGTAAATTCGAGGTTAAAAGTGGTGTCAATTTGCAAAGGTTCGATAAAGGGAATAGCTCGACGAATGGGATAATTATTAAAGGAAATTAGGATATTTCCCTCCCGTTCGACTTCGTAGAGACTACCGATTAATAAATGTAGTTTACACCCCATACTGTGACCCAATCCGTAGATGGGGAGATAACCTTGGGGCAGACTATGATTCCAGCGCAGACGTTCAATAATATTATCAAAACGGTTTAAAACTGTGCGGGCGATCGATTTATGATCGAGGGTATTAACAAAGGGAGTAGCAACAATAGCGTATCCTGAATTACCAAGGCTTTCTAATAACCAACGATAGGTAATATTCGGGGCTGCCGCCACAAATGCCCCACCTAAAAAGTGAATGATACCCCGGGGACGACGGGGGAGAAAAACCCAATTACCTGCTATTTCTTGCCAATTCATAATTAGTTATCAGTTAATTAATAACTTAGGGTTCGCCGTCACTCACCAAATAAATACGGCTCTCCTAGACTGGTGATAGCAAATTAGTAGTTGAAATAAGCCTAACCCCTTAAATAGCCTGGAATCCAACAAAGCAAAAAGCTTTTTTTTATTAAAATTGCTTTTTTGAATTCTGGTTAGCCTTTTGGCAAGGCTTGCGTGGATTATTTTCTGCTAATATATCATAACTACTCTAGAAGAGCCATAAATACCACTTCAACTAAATCCTGTTTAAAAGGGACAGGAGATTAGCCAGAAATTGGCACCGCCGGATAACGATAACTGCTTGCCCAAGTTATAAAAGATCGGGATAAATAGTTCTAGGCCAGTTTTTTCTTAATAAAAGCCACTAATTGAGCCATTTGTCTCTTCATACTTGCCATTTCTGTTTGCATTTGGGAAATTTGGGCATGGAGAGTCTGAATATCGGTGGTATAATCCCCAGTGAGTTCCTCTAGTTTCGGGCTAGAAACTGTTGGTTTAGGAGAATACTGTTTGGCCTTGGCCATCGCTTCTTTAATTGCTTGTACCAATTGTTTTTGGTCAAAAGGCTTCTCAATAAAGGCAAAATGCTGGAAAGGTTCGGGGATTTTCTCTACTACCTCCTCTTTCCGTCCCGACATTAACACTAGGGGAATACTTTTGAGATTATCTTCGCTTTCGATTTGCTGAAACACCTCCCAACCGCTCATTTTCGGGAGAAGGAAGTCCAAAATAATCAAATTCGGGTTTTCAGCCCGGATGAGATGATAGCCCTCTAATCCGTCTTTAGCTTCGAGGACTTCAAAGTTACCCTCTGGTAGCATATCGCGAATGTGCATCCTGATCACTTTACTGTCATCGATAACGAGAATTTTATGATTTGACATGATATACACCTTAGAAAAGAGACAATAGATAAGCTCGATGATTCGAGGGGGTATTGAGGGAAACTTTCGAGAAACAGATTCAGCATTCCCAAAAAACCCTTAGAAACTAACATACACTATAAAGAAAAAACCTCGGTTAATGTCCGAGGCTGCTGTTGTAGGAGAACTCAATGCCAAACAAAAGGGAGATACCAAGACCAAAGAGGTTTTTATCGGTAAATCACCTTTGTTGTCCCATTGTAACCCCTGTTTAAGCGTATCGGGATGAAGTAGCACTTTTTAGGGCTAAATAACTTAAACCGAGACATAAAAGCGCATTTACGCCCAAAAATGCCTGAGCGCTTCTGCCAGAACCTAACCAGATCAGAGTAGGATGGATAACAGCACTGATACCTAAAGTCACCGCCATGGCTAAAGTTACCCCCACCGCTAACCATTTTGCTTGGGGATGGCCTAAAAGCAGAGCAATCAGGACAAAGGGCAGGATAACACTGGCAAAAAGCGGATTAAGGGCAGAACTTCCCTGAATAACGCCTCCTAAGTCAGAAAGAGAACTCCCCATGACTCGGAAAGGCCATTGGGGTAAATCGAAGATATAAAGACCTCTGAGGAAAAATAAGCCAGAACTGCCAAAAATTAGACCAGCATTCAAAAATCCGTTCCAGGAGAAGGGAAAATAACTTCTCAGCCACCAAGCGAGGAGATAAGAACCCAAAACCATCGCCATTTTGGGCAAAACCGCCACCGCACCGCCATCAATCCAGAAACGGGGATTGAGATAACCGTTATCGCGCAACCAACGCCAAAAATCCCGGAAAGTAATCTGTCCTTTTAGGGCCAATTGTACGGCACTGCCCGCATCTAATTGTCCGGCCCCAAAATGATTAAAGGGATCATCATTGATCTTACGGGCCGACTGTTGCAAAACCTCTAAAACTGCACTGGGTTCTTTAATTCCCGCGGCCTTGATTAAAGCTACCACCCCAGCAACATGAGGGGCTGCCATGCTGGTTCCCTGAAAACCGAGGAACGCCGGTTCCCCCCCCTGAGCGGGATCGATGGTTTCTTGGATAATTTTACCCGTATCGGAGCCGCCGGGGGCAGCAATATCGATTCCGGCCCCGAAATTAGAATAGGGAGCTTTATTTCCGGAGGCATCTACCGCAGAAACGCCGATAACGTGGGGAAAACGGGCGGGATAGGCGGCGGAATTATCGTCGGCATTACCGGCGGCGGCGACGATTACCACACCTTTACTATAGGCATATTCGATCGCCTCTTTCATTACTTGGGTTTCCCCTCCACCCCCTAAACTCATATTGATGACATCGGCTTGATTATCGACGGCAAAACGGATCGCTTCGGCGATATCTCCCACGCTTCCCCCACCCGTCCCGGAAAGTACCTTGAGGGGCATAATTTTGGCTTTGTAGGCGATTCCGGCTACCCCGTAGTTATTATTGGTCGATTGGGCAATTGTTCCCGCTACATGGGTTCCGTGACCGTTATCGTCCTCGGCATTGCTGCGATCGTTGACGAAGTCGTAGCCTTCGACAAACTCGGTTTCTCGCAGATCGGGAACTCTTGATACACCTGTATCAATAACAGCGACGGTGATCCCTTCACCGTGATTTTCTTCCCAAGCGCGTTCGATGTTTATCCCCCTCAAGTTCCACTGTTTGCTATAGTCGGGGTCATTGGGGGCGATGAAAGCATGATAAATATAATCGGGTTCGATCGATTCGGTGTATTTTTTTAGGTCGGAATTGCGGAGAGTTTTCAGGAGTTTGCTATCTCCATCGACGGTGTAAAGATGTTCATCGATGGAAAAAATACTATTTAAACTGGTGGTTTTTCCCGCTTTTTTGTTGATAGCATTTAACTGCTCATCGAGGACAATGACGGGTATATCGTCCTTAAAGTCGATCAAAATTGATTGATATTCGCCCCGATTTGCTAATCCAGTAAAGTTAAAGAGAGCAAATCCTAGACCGATAATAAATAGGGTTAACAATAAAATTTTTTTCATAGATTTCCTAAGAATTGATCATTACAAGCCAAGGTTTTTGTAGTTTTGATGAGAAAATCTGAGGGAAGTTCCCCTATTTTTGTCGCAGTTAAAGATAGAACTAACCGGTTACAAAAAAGTCACCTGTTGTTTATTTTAAGCTCGATCGCCGATCGCTGTTAATTCCCGACTGGCAAAAATAGCTTCGTAGTGGCGATAATGTTTAAATTCCAGGAGATTATAGAAAGGATCCTCTATAAAAAAGGTTTTATGCTCGGTTATCTCCCCAGTAAAGCGAGTTTTTGGTTCTAGATAAAATTGTAGTTGATTGACTCGTGCTTGTTCGAGAAGATTGTCCCAATCGCTGGCATCTGGCAGAATTAGACCAAAATGGCGAGGATAAATGCTATTTTGAGGAGTAAGAGGCATTTCGGTGACATGAGCGACTACCTGATGACCGTAAAAATTTAAGATTATCGCTTTCTCGGTTTCCCTTCCTGCTAAACAACCTAAACCATCACAGTAAAAGCTTTTAGCGGTGGACACATCAGTAATCGGAATAGCGAGATGAAAAATTGCAGGTTGATTCATGGCGATCGATTTTATCCGCGCTCTACTAGGTTCTATTGTAGCGATCGAGGGGCAACTGTTACAGGAATTTTTTAAAAAATTGGCAATTACCTAAAGTTTGCAGAATAAATCTAAAAACCTTGTTGGATAATATCTTTAGGCTTTTTTGACATCAAAAAGTGCTGGCCTTTGCAGTAATCGGGGGGGAAAATTAGGCACTTTTTCCCTGAAAATGGGTAAAACCCCACACCCCACACCCCACACCCCACCTAAAGACTTTGTGCGATTCTAAAACCAGCGTGTTGATAAAAATTCCGGCGAAACCAATTGCGATAGTAGGGTAGGATTTCTGTGCCGTTAGTCACCCAAGCTCCTCCTAACATCATTTTATGTTGACTATTAAAGAAAGGAGTGGAATTGTCAGCATAGAGGTAATGGGGTTGAAAGTCAGTTAAGGGATTAAAATCATCTTCTAGCCATTCCCAGACGTTACCGCGTAAATCATCAATTTCTGAGTTATTGCCAGCATTTTTTAACATTCCTACGGGAGTGGGAGAACAGAATTTTAAATTGAGGTTATAGTCCTCAAAGTTATCGTTTTCTAGGGTATAACATCGATTTTTTTGACTGCCATAGGTGGCTAAATTCCACTCAGCTTCCGTCATTAAACGTATTCCTTGACCTTGAAAACGACAGTAGGCGATCGCTTCATAATAGTTCACTTCTACTGGCCAATCGAGAGGTAAATCGAAAACATCAAACATGGCTCGATATTGATAATTTCCTCGCTCATCTACCAGCCAAAATTTAGGATATTTGACTCGGTAATGATTTTTCCATTGCCAAGCTTCTTCATCCCAATAGCTGGGATTTTCGTAGCCACCATTATCGACAAATTCTTTAAATTCTCCGTTGGTAATCATATATTTACTCACCAGAAAATTGTTAACTTGAACTTGCCGATAACCATACTCGTTATCCCAACCATAAATAGGAGAATTTTGGGGTTTACCAATTTCTACCATTCCCCCAGAAACCTCCACCATTTGATTAGGATAAGCTTGACCAAAAGCAGGAGCATAATGCCAACCTGGAGGACGTTGCAGACAATCTAAGGGCAGTTGTCTGAGTAACATTGAAGATGTTTCAAAGTGAACACGCTGATGCTCAATTCCCATCATTAATGACCAGAGAGAATGGCGAGGATGAATAGGAAGATTAAGGGGGATATTTTTAATGATTTCGACCACAATTTCAGAGACTTGTTGCCGATATTCCCAAACTTTAGCCACCCCGGGCCACTGAATTTGGGCGATAGCAGAGTTTAATTCTTCAGGAGTTGCTGGATCTACTCCCACTCCAAACAATAATTCATAGTCAGGATTAGGGCTTTTTTTTAATAGGTTAACCAGCTGCAATTTATTCAGATAAAAAGCGGCAGCATGACCTAAATAAAAAATTAGGGGATTTCTTAAATCGTCAGGGTTACAATAAAAAGTTTCTTCTTTGATGATGCTTTTTAACAGCAGCTCTTCTAATTGCCAAGCATTGTCAAAATAGTCCAGTATATTTTCTCGACTACAGTTATTTAGAGAGATAGGAGCCTGTGCTTGAATCTTTTCCATGTTTTTATGCCTCTATTACTGCTAATAATTTTCTCATTATTTACGGTGATAACTGACAGAGAATTAAACCGAATAAATTTTCAGGATCGGTGAAAACCTTAAGCGGTTTTAATCCCTTTGATTCTAGGTCTTTTTGCATAGTTTCTAGGTTAAATTTACGCGAGATTTCTGTTAAAATACTTTCCGACGCTTGAAAATTAACCGTTAAATCGAGTTTTTTGAGATGAACATGGTGAGTTTTTTGACAAATTAAATACATTTCAATTTGGGATTGCTCTTGATTATAGATAGCTTGATGACTAAATAAATCAAGGTTAAAATCAGCTTGAAAACGCCAATTTAAATGGGAAAGCATATTTAAATTAAAAGCGGCTGTCACCCCTTGAGCATCATTATAAGCTGCTTCTAATATTGCCGACGGTTTTTGCAGATCAATCCCTAATAAAAAATAATCTCCAGCTTTTAGAACCGTAGCAATTTTTTCTAAAAATTTATCACATTCAGCCGCAGAAAAATTACCGATCGAACTTCCCAAGAAAAAAATCATTCTGGTATTATAGGAAGGGTTTTGACAATAAGCTAAGGCCTGTTCATAGGTTCCAATTAAGCCCTGAATGGGTAAATTAGGATATTCTTTTTGTAATTCTATGGCACTAGCTTTGAGAATAGTTTCACTAACATCAATAGGGACATATTTAGAGGATTTTTGTTGCCGATAATAAGCGTCCAATAACAGACGAGTTTTCGTGGAACTACCACTACCTAATTCGATCAATTCGCAGGGCCCTGTATAGGCGACAATTTCTTGAGCATATTCTTGGAGAATAGCGGCTTCTGTCCTAGTGGGATAGTATTCTGGTAATTGACAGATTGCTTCAAAAAGTTGGGAACCTTGCCGATCATAAAAATATTTAGATGGTAAACTTTTGGGGGTTTTAGTTAATCCTTTAATCACATCTTTTCCCTCGTCTTTAACCATATTTTGACCGGTGGCAGCGGTGGCTAAATACTCAATTTGTAAGAGTTCTTGGTTAGATGGTTTAAACTGCATAGATTCTCCAGATTATTCTCCAGTTTTTTGATTGTTCTCGATCGATGCTGGGGACGAAATCCACTTTGACAGCTTGAATGCTGGCAGAGATTATTGTTCTTTGGTAATTTTACCACTAAAACGCCGCAAAATTTACCTCTTGTCTAGATAGACAAAGTTTATGGATCGTAAATAAAAGCTGTTAAATCGATAGAGATGAGTGCTGATGTTATCCAAGCAAAATTACCAGTTCAATTAATCAGTAAAGACTGCATTTCCTCTAAGGTAAGATTTTCTTGAATGTAGCGAGGTTTAAGGGGATGATAGGGACTAGCAAGACGATCTATCCTAATAATTCTAGCCGTTTCAGGAATGAGCGGAATATCGGGATCGTAGGGGGTGCTGCGGGTAAGGGAACTAGAAAAACCCTTAAAAATAGAGATTTCTTCTTCCTCCCCATCCACAGCAATAGTCACCAATAAAACCTCGTGGGGATTTTTGAGGGTGTATTGTTCGAGTTGTTGACCAATATTCATAGAAAAATGGCTAATCATCGATAGCTAAAAACTTACTGTTGTAAAGCTGAACGTCCCTGTTTGCCAAGGCGAATAAGAAGAAAATGGGCAAAATAGAGAGTATAAAAAGAGAGACCAACTAAACCAAAAAAGCCCAAAACATTAGCAGTAGCTTCTGAATGAAAAATCTCGCGAAACTGCCAGGGTGCTTCCTGCCAAACCTGACAATAGGGAGAATTTAGCAATTCCCCTGACATAGCACAGGAGAGAAAAGGTAAGGTAGAAATTGCACCCAAAGGACAATAAATCGTTACTGCCCAACGCCAAGCAGTGGTGACAAATTTAATCGGACTAGCGGGTAAATCTTTAATTTCATCGTTAATATCCACCCAAAACCAGAGAGAAATCGGGATTAAAATCTTAGCTAAAAAACTGGTAACAAAACCAATCGGCCAGGAAGCGATCATTAAATATACGGTAATTAATAAAAGACTAGCCACTCGCCAATAGATAATCAACAATTTCTGCAATGATTCGATTTTTGCAAATAAAGACCAAATCAACAAAATTGCCGGAATAATCACCGTAAATAGGACGGCTAAACGATAATCTATCCAAACGAGAGGACGAAACCAAAGTTGATTCATAAATTATTCAGACAATTACACTGTCAACATTTTACTGTCTTCGGACGCAGGAGCCAAAATCGGTCACAGCTTGACCAACAAACAAAAAAACGAGGGGCGATCCCTTTATAGTTGAGATCGCCCTAAAGCTAGGATTCTACTGTGAGGAGAGAAAAAACCGCTGCCCGACTCCATTAATCTTCATAAATGCGACACTCGGCGGCATCGGGATTAGAATCACAATAATTTTCGAAGTAGGTTTTTTGGGGGTGATCCTGACGTTGGTGAGCGGCTTCTGCTTGTAATTCTTCCACCGCATCCCAAGCGGCGGCGCATTCACCAGAGGTAGCACCTTCCGTACTACAGACGGCTCTGGCATTTTCTAGCTCTTCTTGAATTTTATCTTGGATATTGCTCATGATTCCTCTGGAATTGATCTATTGACACTCTAACAATTATACAGTCACCTTCTCAAGCCACAGGATCGGTTATCCCACTCGATCGCCTTTCCTGTGCTATTAAGCCGATCCTAGCGCAATTTTTGGGGAATTTAACATCAAGATTTCCTGACTGAGCTAATTTTTAGCCCAGATTCCGCACGGGAGAAATGCCAGAGGGATTTCTCCCCAGTATAGACAGCGAGCAGAACCATATATCGACATTTCTCTTGCCCAGTCAACTGCTGTTCTCGGCGTATGTAAAGTTTTATGTACGGATTCAACATTTCTGGTAGTTGGGGGTTAAAAACTATCAGATACCCCCCTTATTAAGCTGTCCATTAGTCACATCTTTCTTAACATTTCAAACCTTTGTAGCACAGGGCTTTCAAGACTCGGTTAACAATTTGTAATATTCCTTGTTGACACCCTTACTGACAAAGAAAAAACTGAAATCAAGTCAGGATAAGGGTTGGAGTGCTTACTGAAAAAATTGTTAAGAAATATCCCGATAAGGGATAGCTTATTCAGGGGGGATTAAGGTAGGGCTGATTCATTCTCCGAATCTAATTTTTTTTTTGCTGCCCTTAATCGCTTATGAGGTAAGCAAAGCACGACGTTTTGACAAATTTTCAGCTATTTATTTCCGAGAAATCGACTAAAAAGGTTGCCAGATAAGGATTTGAGAGAATGACATTTCAGAGAATGAAACGACCCTAGAAAGCAGGGGAGTACAGGTTTTTCAGGGTAGGGCTGATTCATTCTCCGAACCATAGTTTTCTTGAGCAAACACCACAATATTCGGCAAAAAAATTCATAAAATGTCCACAATCTGGACAACAAGATCCGGTGTTACATAAATTAGGAGCAAGTAATTCTTCATCATGACAGCTACATTGATAAGTAACAACTCCCGATCTATTTCTCAGGTAATGCGCCAGAGAAAAAACGTCATTACCATATTCATAAACATCTCCATAGTCAATAGATGAATATTGATATTTATCAACTTTTTTTCCGCAATGAATACAAAATTTTAAGGTAGGATTTACTTGTTCATTCATCCACATTTCTACATTCCCCAATTCAATCTTTTGACTATTTAAGCAGGGTAAGAGCATCTCAATTAGGCTTGAAAAAAGGCTCTCAGCACAGCAATCGTATAGTTATGAACCATATTTAGAAATCTTTGTCAAGTACAATTTATACCAAATTAGATGAGCTTACCCTGAGAGGGTCGGGAATCAGTGGGACAACAACTATCATCCTCTAAAAGTCCTCTCCAGGGAAGGAAAGCTGACAAATTGTCATGCCTCTTGCCCGTTTTTTCTGCTTTTCCCTATATGTCTGTATAATCGACTACATCTTTAGGTGCGCTTACCCTGTATAACATATAATTAAATTGCAAAAGTTCTAGTCTAAAATTAGAGGAAAAGGATAGGATGGGTTAAAACCGGTCGAGTCGCATTTCATCCATTGCTTAAAAAGACAATGGCTTTCATGATCCCATGTTATTTCGGTCAAGGTAATCATGATTAATTGCTGGTGGTAAGTTAAGGAAAAAAAGGAAGTAGGAGTGAGAAGAAAAGACTATTGAAGGGGGACTTCTACCGCGTCAGTATCAACGGCATTGGTTGTGGAAGAAACTTCGGTTTGATTCTTTACTCCCCCCGGACGGCGACCGCGATAATCAAGAACTAATCGCGATAATTCCGTGGTTAAAAGGGTGAGGACAATGCCATCATCGATCCAACCAATAATCGGGAAAACGTCAGGAGAAATATCGAGGGGGCTAAATAGATAAACCATAGTTCCCAGAATGATAATCCAACGATATTTAGGGTGAGTGATTTTGCTGCTGTACCAGTTGTAAAAAGATTCAACAATCGGTTTCATTAATTTTTCCTCGTTGACGGCGATAATTTAATTTTGTCAGGTTCCCCTTGGCTCTGATAGTGGGGTTTTACCCCCGATTATGTAGGGTTATCCCCGCTAATTAACCACCAAAAAAGCCCAGAAGAAAATTCACCTTTAGGGATGAGCCTGAAGTATTATTACTGGATGCTTAAGAGGGGAGATAGGGGCATCTTTTCCCCTATAATGGGCGATGACCAACTAATCAACTATCTGCCAGTTTAAGGATGGAAACCCTCTTTCATCTAGTTACTTTTGCCTTTGTCTTCGCTTTTGGTGCCTCGGTGGGCAGTTTTTTAAACGTGGTCATCTATAGATTACCTAAGGGGATATCTCTAGTTTATCCCCCTTCCCACTGTCCGAAATGTCACCATAGGTTAGGTAAAAGCGAGAATATACCTGTTTTCGGCTGGTTATGGCTAGGGGGTCGCTGTCGCTGGTGTAAAACCCCGATTCCTGTCCGTTATCCAGCCGTCGAAACTTTTACCGGTTTGTTATTTTGTCTGGTTTTAGGAGATTTTAGCTTTTCTTGGCAGACCCTCGGCTATTGGATTCTCCTCAGTTGGTTATTAGCTTTAGCTTTGATCGATTTTGACACGATGACGCTTCCCAACTCCCTCACCCAATCGGGATTAGTTTTAGGGATAGTTTTCCAAACTCTTTTAGGTTGGCAAAATAATCAAACTGTTATCTATCTCTTTTCAGCGATCGCTAGTGCGGTTTTAGGAGTCTGGTTATTTGATCTGATCCGGTGGGGGGGGAGTTTTGCCCTCGGACAACAGGCCATGGGGGGAGGAGATGCGAAATTAGCGGCCATGATCGGCGCTTGGTTAGGATGGCAAGCATTATTAGTCACCGCTTTTCTGGCCTGCGCTATCGGGGCGGCGATCGGTATGACGGGCATTTTTATGGGTAAAATGGCCAAAAAACAGGCCATACCCTTCGGTCCATTTCTTGCCCTCGGCGCTCTGATGAGTGTCTTTTGGAGTGATAAGATCATCTCAGCCTATCAAACCATTTTTTTCCCTTTCTTGTAAAAAAGCTATCTTGTAATTAAATCTTGATACAATAGTCTTCCGTGTCTTGGATCACCATTAGAACACCCCCCAGTCTAGGGTAAGCCGATTGGCTACAGGAAATGCTCAAAGCTCACGACATCCCCAGTCCCGTTATCGCTATTGGCCTTGGTATTTATTGCGGCCAGGGGCATCAGGCCGCCCTACAAGTGCGTCCCCAAGATCGCTGGACAGCACTTTTGTTATTAAGTCCTCTAGAAGAAAGTCGATAAATTGTCTTTATTTTAAACTATGTCTCTATTTGATTGGTTTGCAAATCGCCAAAAAACAGAACCCAAGGTTCAACAACAACAGGAACGAGAAATAGCCGATGGTTTATGGACAAAATGCCCAAATTGCGGCGTTTTGGCCTATACGAAGGATTTATTAGCTAATCAACTGGTTTGTCTCGATTGCGGTCATCATAATCGGGTGGAAAGTGAAGAAAGAATTCGCCAGTTAGTCGATGCTAATACTTGGAATTGCCTCGATGAACAGATTCGACCGACGGATCCGCTCAAATTTCGCGATCGGAAAAGTTATAGCGATCGCCTGCGGGAAACCCAAGAAAAAACCGGTCTGACGGATGCTGTCCGAACGGGAACGGGGACGATCGATGGTTTACCCTTAGCTTTAGGGGTGATGGACTTCCGTTTTATGGGGGGTAGCATGGGATCGGTGGTGGGAGAAAAACTCTGTCGTTTGACGGAATGCGCTACCGATGAAAGTTTACCCCTGGTGATTATCTGCGCTTCTGGCGGGGCGAGAATGCAGGAAGGAATGTTAAGTTTAATGCAGATGGCCAAGATTTCTGGCGCTCTTAACCGGCATCGGGAGGCAAAATTACTCTATATTCCCGTCTTGACTAATCCCACCACGGGGGGAGTCACGGCCAGTTTTGCCATGTTGGGAGATATTATTATCGCCGAACCAAAGGCTACTATCGGTTTTGCTGGTAAACGGGTAATTGAACAGACTTTGCGCGAGAAATTACCGGAAGGTTTCCAAACATCGGAATACCTATTAAAACACGGGTTTGTCGATGCGATCGTTCCCCGTACCCATCTCAAGAAAACCCTGGCCCAATTAATTAGTTTACATCAGCCCTTTTTTCCCTTGTTATCCCCCCTCAACAGCCATCATCACTACAGTCAACCGGAGTTAATCCCTCTTAAAACAGTCCAGGGCCAAACAACAGTTTAATCCCTGTAGGACGGACCTGGAGTTGGGAGTGCCGGAGTTGAGAGCCTGAGCATTTGTACTAAAATTTCCCGATGGGCAGTTTCAATGTAGTACAGCTTACTTAACTGGGTTGACAGCGATCGCAAAGTCCAAAAAATTCGAGAGTGTGGTAATAAACCTTGAATTGGTGGGATTTTTCGAGTTTTTCTTCCAATTCGTGAACGGGACACTCATTAAAGACGATAGACCGACCGCAATGAATACAGGTAAGATGGTGTTGATCCTGCTGAGCGGAACTGTAGAGGGATTCTCCTGTGGCTAGGGTTCTCACCTGCACTGCACCCTGTAGTTTTAGGGATTCTAGGGCGCGGTAAACAGTGGCTAACCCCATATTTTGGTCACGCTGACGGAGTTCCACAAACAATTCTTGAGCGGATACTGCCCGATTTAAGGTTTTGAGTAAGTGGATAATGCGCTCTTGCGATCGGGTGCGTTGGGATTTCATATCAAAAAGGTCAGCGATCAAAGTTAATTCTATGCCAAAAAATTATCAGTGCTGTATTTATGTTACTCTGCGCCCCTCGGTACTCGATCCGGCGGGTACGGCGGTAGAGTCGGGATTAAAGCAATTAGGTTATGACACTGTAGCTGGGGTGCGAATTGGTAAGTATATTGAGCTTACCTTGACAGCCGCGGACGAAACCAGCGCTCGCGCTCAATTGGCTCAAATGTGCGATCAACTATTGGCTAATCCTGTAATTGAAAATTATCGCTTTGATTTGCATTGTCAGGAGATAGGAGATAAGGGATAGGGATTAGGGGATAGGGAAATGGGGAAATGGGGGATAGGGAAATGGGAGAATGGGGGAATTCAACTAAAACCCTAACACCCTAACAGCCTAACACCCATCTGATGAGAGCTTTCTGCAAAATGAATTAACCAAGTTAAAAATTATGAAGTTTGGGATTATTGTTTTCCCCGGATCGAATTGCGATCGAGATGTGGCAACGGTGACGGAGGGGATTTTTCGGCAACCCACCCGCTATGTTTGGCATCAAGAGACGGATCTAGGGGATTTGGATGTGATCGTGGTGCCGGGGGGATTTAGTTACGGCGATTATTTGCGCTGTGGTGCGATCGCTCGGTTTTCACCAGCGATGAAAACTGTCCGAGAAGAAGCCGAAAAAGGTAAATTAGTTTTAGGCATCTGTAACGGTTTTCAGGTATTAACGGAAATCGGACTGCTACCCGGTGCGTTAATTCGCAATCGCGATTTACATTTTATCTGCGATCGAGTGCCGGTAAAAGTGGAAAATAATCAATCTGTCTGGACGCGAGGCTATCAACCGCAACAGGTGCTTAATTTGCCGATTGCTCACGGAGAAGGGCGTTATTATGGCGCAGAAGATACGTTAAAATCTCTGGAGGATAACGGACAAATTCTCTTTCGTTACTGTACTCCCACAGGAGAGGCAAATGAGTCAGGGAATCCCAACGGTTCGTTAAATAATATTGCAGGAATTACCAATAAAGCAGGAAATGTGCTAGGAATGATGCCTCATCCCGAACGCGCCGCCGATCGGATGCTCAATTTGACCGATGGGAGTCTGTTATTTCAGGAGTTGATCAATTGTTGTTGACTAGACCTCTTGTAAAAATCAAAAATTGTTGTTAGGGTCAGGAGTCAGTAGCCGGTCGTCAGGAGTCAGGAGAATTAAAAATGAATAATAATCAATTAAATGGTCTATTTACCGACTTTAGGCAATTTAATCCTTATTTTTGCCCTTTTTCAACCCTCAAGTAGTTGGGTTTTTGGGGTTTTGGGGTTTTAGTTGAAATTTCCCTGATAACTGATAACTTACCCACTGATAACTGATAACTGATAACTGATAACTGATAATCCTGTGGCTGTTTTAAAAGATAATCGGGCTACCGTCCAAAAAGTTCTTTGGATCACCCTGCTGCTGAACATTTTGGTTATGGCGATCAAAGCGGGGGTGGGTTTGAGAATTGGTGCTTTAAGTCTGCAAGCGGATGCTCTCCATAGTGTCACCGATAGTGCTAATAATGTCTTGGGATTAGTAGCGATGCGGTTTTCCTCTCCCTATCCCGATCGAGATCATCCCTACGGACATCTGAAATACGAAGCGATCGGAGCTTTAGCGATCGCCGCATTTTTGGGGATTGCCTGTTTTGAAATCTTGCAAGGGGCGGTCATGAGTATTATCAAAGGAGGAAAACCCGTCGAGATTGCAGGTCCTGAGTTATGGCTATTAATTATCGTTTTAGGGGTGAATATTTTTGTCACCTATTATGAAAGATCCGTGGGGCAGCGTGTCGGTAGTGCGATTTTGATTGCCGATGCTCGTCATACCATGAGTGATGTGTGGGTGACAATTACGGTTTTATTGGGTTTAGTCGGGGTTTGGGTGGGCAATACGGCTAATATTCCCCAATTACAATGGTTAGATGTGATTTTGTCCTTTCCCGTCGCTTTTTTGGTGTTTAGCAGTGGTTGGAAAGTCCTGATGGAGAATTTACCTTTGTTAGTGGATGAAATGGCGATCGCTCCTGAGGTGATTCATCAAATTGTGATGCAGGTGCCGGGGGTGCTTAATTGTCATGCGATCGCATCTCGGGGAGTGGTGGGAAGACAGGTATTTATAGAAATGCACCTAGTTGTCTCCGCTCAAGATGTGGAAACTGCTCACAGGATCACGGAAGCGGTAGAAGCAAGATTAACCCAACAATTTAGCCCTGTGAGAATTTTAATTCACGTTGAACCGCCGGATTATCGTTCCGATCAGATCACTTTTGATGAAGAAGTGTGAAGCAAAAAGGCCTAAAATAAGTAGCAAACTTTTGCTAGAGGTGGCCATGACGACGGAGAATCAAGCTAGAAGCATAGTAATTACTGGTGGAGCAGGATTTATCGGCTCGAATTTTGTTCATCATTGGTGCGAGAATTATCCTGAGGATCGTGTAATTGTTCTTGATGCTCTTACCTACGCGGGCAATTTGAATAATTTAGCGACACTGAAAGATAGAAAGAATTTTCGTTTTCTGCAAGGGGATATCTGCGATCGAGCTTTAGTTGATGAATTATTTGCCGGTGAAAATATCGATACAGTTGCCCATTTTGCCGCCGAATCCCATGTGGATCGATCGATTCTTGGACCTGGGGCTTTTGTGCAAACTAATGTGGTGGGAACTTTTACTCTATTAGAAAGTTTTCGGCAACATTGGTTAAGTAATCATCAACCCGATAACTATCGTTTTCTGCACGTTTCCACCGATGAGGTTTATGGCAGTTTAGGAGTAGATGATCCGGCTTTTACCGAAACTACTCCCTATGCTCCTAATAGTCCCTATTCTGCCTCAAAAGCGGGGAGTGATCATCTAGCGAGAGCTTATTTTCATACCTACGGAATGCCGACAATTATTACTAATTGCTCTAATAATTATGGTTCCTACCATTTCCCAGAAAAGTTAATTCCTTTGATGTGTATTAATATTCTTTTGGGTAAACCTTTACCTGTTTATGGTGATGGTCAAAATGTTCGAGATTGGTTATATGTGCGGGATCATTGTCAAGCTTTAGATACAGTTATTCACAAAGGAAAAGTGGGAGAAACCTATAATATTGGCGGAAATAACGAGGTAAAAAATATCGATTTAGTCAGGATGTTATGTGAGTTAATGGATGAATTAGCTCCCGATTTACCCGTGAAACCCGCTCGGAATTTAATTACTTTTGTCAAGGATCGGCCCGGACACGATCGCCGGTATGCTATTGATGCCACTAAAATTCGCACCGAATTAGGTTGGCAACCTCAAGAAACCGTAGAGGGGGGATTAAGAAAAACCATTCAATGGTATCTCGATCATCGGGATTGGTGGCAACCCTTGTTATCCAAAGAATATCAAGAGTATTATGGGAAAGTTTACGGTTAGAGAAGGGTAAAAACTAGACCTCTTGTAAAAATCAAAAATTGTTGTTAGGGTTAGGAGTCAGTAGCCAGTAGTCAGGAGAATGAAAAATGAGCATTAATCAGTTAAATGGTCTATTGACAGATTTTATGCGATTTAATCCTTATTTTTGACGTTTTTGAACCCTCAAAAATTAATTATGCAAGAGGTTTAATTTAATCTTAATTTTGGGTGTGTTAGCGAAAACTAACACACTTAAACCTTGTACCTCACCATTAAGATATTGGCGTTATTTTCAATAATATCCAATGGCTGCCGACCGTTCCCTCGATCGCCACTTGTGGAATTACCGCCTGGATGAGTTAGAATCGGAAAGGAGAATTTTTGAGTAACCATGATCAAATTACGTCTAAAACGCTTTGGTAAAAAACGCGAAGCCAGTTATCGTATCGTTGCGGCCGTTAGCACCAGTCGTCGCGATGGTCGTCCCCTAGAGGAATTAGGATTTTACAATCCCCGCACCGATGAAGTGCGTCTCGATGAAGAAGGGATTATCCGACGCTTACAACAAGGAGCGCAACCGACGGACACCGTACGCAGCATTCTCACCAAACAGAAAATTTTCGAGAAAATCAATGCCTAGTACCCCCAACTATCTCGAACTGGTGAAATTTATTATCGAGCCGTTTTTGGAAGATCCGGCCAGTCTGAGATTGGATATCGAGCGCTGTAAGGAAAATGAACGTCTTTGGGTGCGTGTAGCCTTCGATGATGCCGATAAAGGCAAAGTTTACGGCCGGGGAGGACGCAATTTACAGGCGATTAGAACTACCCTAGAAATGGCGGCCGCGAGTGCGGGTCGCTCTCTTTATCTAGAAGTCTATGCGGCCGAAAATGAAGGCGAACAGCGCCGCACCCGTCGTTCTAATGGTAACTTTGAAGGTACGGAAAGAAGACCGAGTAATCGCCGACCACCCGCACCCCGGCAGCTCAACAACTAACGAGCGATTTTAGGAAAACAGGGAAGGGGTTTCATCCTCGACCCTCTCCAGTTGCTCTAATTGCTGCCAAACTTTGGCGAGTAAAGTGGTTAATCCGGCTCCCGTCACGGCGGAAATAGTCAAAATCTCGGCATTAGTGATTTTAGCAAACTGCTTTTGATAGTTATCTATCGTTTCCTCGTCCACAGCATCAATTTTGTTGAAAACCAGTATTTGCGATCGCTTTTCTAATTCCCGACCATAGGCGGCTAATTCCCCTTGAATAATTTGATAATCGGCGATCGGGTCTTCTGATGTCAAGGAGACAAGATGAATTAACAGGCGTGTGCGTTCGATATGGCGCAAAAATTCGTGTCCTAAGCCGATTCCTAGGTGCGCTCCCTCGATTAATCCCGGAATATCGGCGAATACCGTCCCATCTCCCGTGGGTTTGCGTACCACTCCCAAGTTAGGAATGAGAGTCGTAAAGGGATAATCGGCGATTTTGGGACGAGCAGAGGAAACGGCCGAGATTAGGGTGGATTTTCCCGCATTGGGCAGCCCGATAATGCCCACTTCCGCTAATAACTTCAATTCTAGGCGTAAATGGCGTTTTTCTCCGTCTAAACCGGGTAAAGCGTATTCGGGTGCGCGATTATTATTACTTAAAAAGTGGCGGTTGCCTAATCCCCCTTTTCCCCCGGCAGCCACGATTAAAGTCTGTTCGGGAGTGACCAAATCGCCGATAATTTCCTCGCTATCGAGATCGTAAACCACTGTACCACAGGGAACTTTAATAATGCGATCGCTACCGTTGGCTCCGGTGCAGTTGTTGGGTCCGCCCCGTTTACCATCATCGGCCTTAAAATAGCGACTATATTGGAAATCTAGCAGGGTTTGCAGGTTCTGAGTCGCCACGAAAATCACCGAACCACCTTTTCCCCCATTACCTCCGGCCGGACCGCCGGCGGGGACGTATTTTTCCCGACGGAAAGCGACAATTCCATCACCTCCCTTACCCCCTTCCACTTCTATTTCGGCGCGATCAATAAACTGCATAAGATTAAGTAGTTAAAGTGAAAAGTCAAAACCAAAAAACCAATTAGCTGTTAGGTAAGTAATCTCAATTAATTGTTAGATAGTAGGACAGGCTTCTGGTTCCTGTTTTTTAATTGTAACCGGCTACTTAGTTGATGACAGGTGGTGCGTTACGAAGGCTTGTTACCTTCAAGTCAAAGCAGGAATTTTTGCCGTCTAACGCACCCTACTGGACTGTTTCAGCTAATTTGGTGTATTAGAAAAATGCTAGAAATTCTATAATCTAAGACTTTAAGCCGAAATCTATTGCCCTATTTTAGTTGAAACAGTCCACTACGTTTTACTGTATTTTATCTTTAATTGTCAACGGCTACTTAGTTTGCCGCGACCGGTTAATCATACTCCTTAAAATAGAGCGAGAGTAAGTTTTTAGTACATCTGTTCGGGAATAAAAAACTTGTTTCTGGGCGGGGAATCCTTACAATGGAAAACAGGATAATTAGTAGCAGATGAAAACCGATGGGGCAGTTTTTTAAACAAACTTTCGCTAGTTGCTTGGGAACTTTACTGGGATTATTGGCATTTTCGGTCTTAGGTGTGGGGGGATTAGCATTTTTACTGCTTTCTTCCCTGATGTCTAGCGATAGCTCCTCAGTTAAGGAAAAATCAGTCTTAGTTTTTAACTTAGCCACCAATATCAGCGATGCTCCCCCTAGTTCCAGTTTAGCCGATAGTTTGACCGGTGAGAGTACGACCACTTTAAATTTACGACAGGTGATAGCGGCGATCGAAAAGGCCGCCCTTGATGATAATATTGTCGGTCTGTTACTCTATGGTCGCGACAATATCGGTGAATATGGCTATGCTACCCTGACGGAAGTGCGGCAAGCTTTGGCAAAATTTCGCCAATCGGGTAAAAAAATTATCGCCTACGATATGGAATGGACGGAAAAGGAATATTATCTCGCTTCCGTTGCTGAAAAGGTGATTATTAATCCCGTGGGGAGAATGGAAATTAATGGTTTAAGTAGTCAACAAACCTTTTTTGCCGATGCACTAGAAAAGTATGGTGTGGGGGTACAAGTGGTAAAAGTGGGTTCTTTTAAAGGTGCGGTGGAACCCTATACGCGTCAGGATTTAAGTGTCCAGAATCGTCAGCAGCTGCAAACCCTACTCGATACAATTTGGTCTAATTATAGTTCCACAGTGGCCAAAAGTCGCAATTTAACGACCCAAGAAGTGCAAACTATTTCCGATACTCAAGGTATTCTGGAAGCAACCACAGCGAAAAAGGCTGGTTTTGTCGATGAAGTGGCCCATTTAGATCGAGTAATTGTTTTAGCTAAAGAGTTGACGGGAGAAGCAAAAAATAAAACTAATGAGGAGGAAAATTCTGGCTCCTTTTCGCAAATTTCTTTAGCTAATTATGCTAGTTCTCTCGATGATGAGGGGGGAGATAGTAGCCATCAAATAGCGATAGTTTATGCAGAAGGGACAATCGTAGAAGGTCAGGGAGATAGAGGGGAAATCGGTGGGGATAAATTGGCTAAGGAACTGCGAAAATTACAAGAGAAGGAGGAGGTAAAAGCGGTAGTTTTGAGAATTAATAGTCCGGGGGGAAGTGCCACTGCTTCTGAGGTGATTCTGCGAGAAATTAAGCGTTTAGATGCGAAAAAACCAGTAATTATTTCTATGGGTGATGTGGCTGCTTCTGGGGGTTATTGGATCGCCATGGGGGGTCAAATAATTTTTGCAGATCATGATACAATTACTGGTTCGATCGGTGTGTTTGGATTATTGTTAAATATCCAGAAGATTGCTAATAATAATGGCATCGATTGGGATACGGTGAAAACTGGAAAATTGGCCGATATATCTACTATTACCAGACCGAAAAATCCCCAAGAATTAGAAATTTATCAAGGGTCAGTTAATCAGTTCTATGATTTATTTATCGAGACGGTGGCCCAGGGACGAAAATTATCACCAGACAAGGTAAGAACTGTGGCCCAAGGTCGCGTCTGGACGGGAAAAGATGCGGTTAAAATTGGTTTAGTTGATCAAATTGGTGGTCTAGAAGCGGCAGTACAATACGCGGCCAAAACAGCTAAATTAGGGGATGATTGGAGTCTTAAAGAATATCCTCGATCGCAAAGTTGGCAAGAAGAACTTCTCTCTAATTTCTTACAAACCTATCTTCCTCCTCTCACTAAAAATAATCACCCTTTGACGCAGGAATGGCAAAATTTTCAGCAGGAATTATTGAAGTTACCTACATTTAATGATCCCCATAGTGTTTATGCTAAGTTACTTTTTAATCTCGATTTTCGCTGATACTTATGTAAAAATAATGCCCGCTAATTCTGAAATTCTTTAACAAAAATTTCTATGAATCGCCCTAATAGCGTTATTCTTGGTTTAGCCTATATTTTGGGATTGTTATCTACAGGTCTGGTAGATTTTAGTCCGCAGTTAAACCGGTGGCAAGAAGTGGTAATTAGAATTGTTATTCTTGGTTTAATTACCCTGTTAACCACAATTTTTATCCGTCGTTTTTGGTGGCAAAGTCCCCCGAAAAAAACTTGGCTGATAGCGGGATTAATAGCTATATTTGCCGTTGTTTATCTAGAAATTCGCACTCCTTACCCCAGCGCAAACGATATCAGTCATCTTTTAAAAAATAATGTAGTTAACTCTATTAAAATCACGGGGAATATTATATCAGAAATCCGTCTCAATCGCCGAGAAAATTTACAATTTTGGTTAGAAGTAAAAGAATTTAGCCTCAAGAATTTACCGACAGAAAAATCCACAGGTAAACTCTACGTTACTCTACCAAATCTAGCAGAAAATCAGGTTTATCCCAGACAAGAAATAACAGTTAAAGGATTACTTTATCGTCCCCGTCGGGCCAATAATCCCAATGCTTTTGACTTTGCTAATTATCTAGCGCATCAGGGTGCTTTTGCTGGTTTAAAAGGGGAAATAATTATCGATAAAAAGTCACCGACTTGGGGAGTTTGGCAGATTCGTCAGCGCATTGTTGAGGCACAAATTCAAGGACTAGGCCAAGAAAAAGGGACTTTATTAAGTTCGATTACCCTCGGACGACAAGCGGTTAATTTGCCAGCAAAAATCACCGATTTATTTATTAAAACTGGATTAGCTCACATTTTAGCAGCTTCTGGCTTTCATGTGGCTATTTTGTTGGGATTTGTTTTAACTATTACTCGCAATTTATCCCCTAAAAAACAGTTTATTATTGCCCTTACTATCTTAATAATTTATGGCACTCTAACAGGGTTACAACCTTCAGTCCTGCGGGCGATTTTGATGGGAATTGGTGCATTAATCGGTCTGCTTTATAATCGACAAGTTAATAGTTTAGGTTCCCTGTTACTAGCGGCTACTATTCTATTATTATGGCAGCCTCTCTGGATTTGGGATTTAGGATTTCAGTTAAGTTTTTTAGCGACTTTGGGATTAATTATTACCGTTCCTTTACTGAAAAATAAAATTGACTATTTCCCTAATTTAATCGCTGAACCTATAGCTATTAGTCTAGCTGCTACTCTCTGGACTATGCCTTTATTAATGTTTACGTTTAACTCGATCGCTCTTTATAATATCCCCATTAATATTATCACAACTCCCCTAGTTACCCTAATTAGTTTAGGAGGAGTTTTTACTGCTTTTTTAGGTTTAATTTATCCCCCTTTGGGCAGTATCAGCGCTAGTATTCTCTATTACCCTCTCAAGTTATTACTGCAAATTACCAACTTTTTTAGTCTGCTTCCTTTTAGTACCTACTCCACAGGTAAATTATCTTTAGGAGTGATGTTAATTATTTATATTTGCCTTACCTTAATCTGCTTTAATCTCTGGTTTCGTCAACGTTGGCATTTAATCGGTTTATTTATACTCGCTGTAATTTTAATACCGATTATTTATCAGCATTTAACTTTAACTCAGGTGACAGTTTTAGCCACCAAATCGCAACCAGTAATAATTATTCAAAATCGAGGAAATACTCTGTTAATTAATGGGGAAGAACCCGCAACAGCACGTTATACAGTTTTACCCTTTTTGCGACAGGAGGGAATTAATCAAATACAAGGGGCAATAACTGTCAATAATCCGGCGCAATTCTCAAATATCAGTGAGAGCATACCGATCAAAAAAACTCTTAATTTATCCCAGTTAGAAAATTTTAATCTCGGCGAAATTACCGGACAATTGATCGAGAAAAATTTATTTAAATTTCAGGTAAAAAATCAATCCTGGCTATGGATTATCAACCCGAAAATTTCCGTTAATTTATCCCAAGAAGTCAGCCCCCTAGTGTTATTATGGCAGGGAAGCAATCTAGATAAACAATGGTTAGAGTCAATTCGACCACAAACAGCAATCGCTGTCACCACCAATCTCTCCCGTAATGCCAGAAATCAACTGAGAAAAGCCCGGATTAAGACTTACTGGACCGGGAGAGATGGTGCAATTCAATGGACAGCAAAAAATGGATTTCAACCCTTTCTAATTAATGAGTGATGTGTACTACCAAAACTGAACAGGGAGCATGATGTACCACATAATTGCTGACACTACCTAAGATTAACTCAGATAAACCCGATCGACCGTGACGACCAACAATAATTAAATCTATCCCCTCTTGCTGGGCAACTTGACAAATTTTCTGTCCCGGATCACCGATATAATAATCAGCCTTGGCCGTGATATTATCTTCCTTAGCTCGATCAACTAAACCGTTCAACCAAGCTTGTAATTCCGCTTGCATTTCTTCCGTGATTTGTTGTTCCAAGGCGATCATATCGGGGGGATAACCGCCACCATAACCGATCAGATTACCGTAAATAAAAGTTTCCGTGTAGGGAGTCAAAGGTTGAGACAGACTATAAACAATTCGCAACTCACTAGCGTAGGTTTTCGCTAAGAGAATAGCCGTATTCAATACCTCTGGAGTGGGATCTTGATAATCCACAGCCACGAGAATTTTATTATAGAGTTTGTTGGTATCCCGATCGACTGAGAGTGTTTCCGTATTATTCATCGAATTAACCTCCTCGATAGCAGATAACTTCAGGGTTGAAGTTAATCTTTTTTCCCACCGGCTGCCAGCAATACCCTGGGGAAATAGCCAAAAATTGCTGAAAGCTGATGACTGATAGTTGACGCTCCCCTACCTCTAGTGTGACATTTTTCGGATAATGTAGCTGAATTAGCAAAAAAATTAACAATTTGGGGAGACTCCGAGACGATACCCTAGGGTTGATTCAAGGTAGGGTTGATTCAAGGTAGGGTTGATTCAAGGTAGGGTTGATTCAAGGTAGGGTTGATTCAAGGTAGGGTTGATTCAAGGTAGGGTTGATTCATGAATCAACCCTACCCAAACCCCGGAGCGCATTAGCTTTTCGGTGGGATGCTTAAAGACAGATGCTGATACATTTGTAATCATCTAAGAGTCACTGATAATTGCTGATTGTCGGTATTTCTGCAAATGTGAGATGCACCCCTAGATTTTTTAGAAAAGTATTTATCTTGAGATACAATATGGTTGAGATTTTTTGCAGCAGAGGATCTAATCAAATGAATGAAGATAGCAAAAATTATGAGATGCAAATTCTGTCCATGATGATCAATCAATATTTGGATGATATGGTATCTCTGAGTGAAGAAAAATTAAACCAGCTAGAAGCAAACCGCGATCAGATTGTTTGGGATTTAGCCACAAGAATTTACAAGGAAAGTGGTCATAAAGTAGAATTTCATATAATACGAAACTTAATTAATTCTAGAATTGAAGTTATGAGATATCAGTTATTTTTCAGTCAATCCAGTCTATTGGAATCAAGGAGAATCGATGAAGAGAAAGCTATTAAAATAGCAGAAAAAAAAGCTAATGCTGTTATTAACGATAAAAAAAATGATGATACCGAGAAAATAACAATGTTACAAGAATTGGCTGGAGATGAACGAAAACTGGCAATTTTCATCAAAGTTCAAGAGATAATTAGTTATCAATTAGAGGTGGAAAAGTCTGAGATACATATTGATGATGAACTATTTTATTTAAAATCTAAGGAAACCCTCAGTAGTTATAGTTCTTCTAGCTTTTATAGTTCTTATGGTTCTTGTAGTAATGGTTTATTAGTCTCAAATTGGGGAGGAGATGAACTTGATACAGTTGCATTAATCATGACTTTAGAAGAAGAATTTGATCTAGAACTTTCAGAAGAAAAATGCCAAGAATTTACAACAGTGAAAAAGCTAGTTGATTATCTGGCTGAAAATTTAGGCAAGTAACAATATTAATTTTTACGAAAATATCTCAAGTTATCAGCCAAATATAGCTATAATCCAATTAGAGCGAGTTCTAAACCAACAACTTATGATTAGTCGCTACATTATTCTATGGCTCCCGATGATCGTAATAGGAATTAGTAACGGTATTCTCAGGGAAAGCACCTACGGAAAATATCTCGATGAACTACGCGCTCATCAAATTTCTACCCTGACAGGAATCCTCTTTTTTAGTCTTTATATTGGCACTCTTGTCTATTTTTGGGGTCTAGAATCGTCCGGTCAAGCCATTACCATCGGTTTAATTTGGTTAGTATTAACAGTGGGTTTTGAATTTTTGTTCGGTCATTTTATCGCCGGTCACTCTTGGTCAAGATTAGGGCAAGATTATAATCTTTTAGCGGGACGAGTTTGGATTTTTGTTCTCTTGGTCATTACTTTTGCTCCCTTACTATTTTATCAACTTTTTTCTTAATTATGAAAGCTATTATCATTAATCGCTATGGCGATAGTAATGTTCTCCAATACACAGACATAGAAAAGCCAATTCCCCAAGGGAAAGAAGTCTTAATTAAGATTATGGCAGCGGGGATTAATCCGATTGATTGGAAGATTCGTCGGGGAATGCTCAAAATAGCCACAGGTAATAAATTTCCCCTGCAATTAGGTTTTGATTATGGGGGAATTATCGTTGAAAAAGGTAGTCAGGTGGAACAATTCCAGATCGGAGATGAGGTTTTTGGTTTTCTCAATCAATTACCCGGTAGAACCTATGCTGAATATGCGATTATTCCCGCTTCCCTATTAGTTAAAAAACCGCATAATCAGAGCTTTATTGAAGCTGCCGCCACTCCTTTAGCCGCTTCTACCGCTTTGCAAGTCTTGCGCGATTTTGGCAATATTCAAGCAGGAAATCGGATTTTAGTTAATGGTGCATCGGGAGGAGTGGGTAGCTTTGCCGTGCAGATAGGGAAAATTTTCTCCGCACAAGTAGATGGAGTTTGTAGTAGTAAAAATATCGATTATGTCACCTCTTTAGGAGCAGATAAAGTTATCGATTATACCCAAGAAGATTGGAGAAAAACTGAGCAGAAATATGATATAATCTTCGATGCTGTGGCTAAGTCTTCTTTTTGGCACTGTCGTCAGCTTTTAAAACCCCAAGGGAGCTATATAACCACCCTCCCAAATCCCGGAATTATCCTCTTAAATTATCTCGGTGCTTGGTTGCCCCAAAAAGGGAAACTGATATTTTTTGCTCAAGCACAAGCGTCCGACTGGCAATTTCTCAAAGAAGCGATCGAATCGGGAAAATTAACTGTTAGAATCGATCGCACCTATACTTTTTCCCAGGTGGTAGAAGCTCATAATTATAGTGAATCGGAAAGAGTGCGCGGAAAAATAGTCCTGATCCCCGATTAAGGATAAATAGTTAGGGATTGCTGAATAAATCTGAAAACCTTGTTGGGTAACACTTTTAGACTTTTTTGAAATCAAAAAGTGCCAGCGATTGGAGTGATTGGGAGGAAAATCTCTGGACTTTTTCCCTGAATTTTAGGTAATTAACCCCCTGAAAATGGGTAAAACCCTACACCCCACACCCCACACCCCACACCCTACCCCCACCAACAAACTTTTTGCCGCAAACCCTAGTTAGGGTTTTTCCTGATTTTTTGGGGAACGAGTAAATAGTTTTAAGTAGGTAGAAACAGAGAATTCTTTAATTGGAAAGGTGATAAAAGTCAAGGGATTAATAGTAATAATAATATTGCGGCTATCCCTCTGTACCGCCTTGATAATCTGTTTAGCCACCCAATCGGCGGACATAATACCCACAGGATTTAAATTACTCTTAAAAGGGCCAAGAATTAGCTTTCTCACCACACAGGGGGCATCTAAACGACGCAGGGTAATCATATCACCGATCGCCCGTTTACTGAGTTCGTAGAGGGGACTAAAGGCAGGATTAACCTCCGCTTCCGAGGTATTCACCCAGACTTCCTTGCGGGCAATTTGCTCGTTAGTGCGGACAGTTTTGAAGAATAATTCCATTAAACGCCAGACGGAAAAAGTATTCACTTGGTAGGCTAATTCGATCGCTTCTGGGGTTCTTTGGCCGTGGACATTAACGCCATGATTTAAAATCAGTATATCTACAGACTTAAATAGGTTCTCAAGTTGCGTTTCTTCACCGATTTGCCATTTCACGGTTTTTACAGGTACTGATTCGCCGTTAATTTCAATAGCGATCGCATTGTCCCCGGAAGTGAGCGCGATCACCTTGGCTCCCTTCAGTTGTAGGTACTTTAACAGCGATCGCCCTAAAGTTCCATTTGCTCCGGTAATGGCGATCGTTTTACCCTTGAGAGAAAGTGCCGTCCCCATCAATTTATCCATAAAGGTGAAAGTTCCACAATAATAAGCCTTTTGGTTATCAAAATGGTGTCGCCAGTGGTAAGTACGATTAACGCGCCATTGAGCGGGGAAACTCTCAAATTGCCCCGGACGATGGGTTAAATCGGTTAATTCCTCCAGATTAGCGATACCTAAACCTCGACCGATCGCCGTACTGAGAAAAGCCAAAGTATAAAGGGAACCTAACCAACCCAACCAAGGGCGATCGAAACCCCAAGAGTAGGCCAGTAGTACAGGTAAAACACTGGCAGCCAACATAACCAAGGCCTCTGGTACATCATTGTACCAGTGGGCCCGACGATAAATTTCCTCGCTCATTACCGACAGATCGGGACGAAAAACCCGATGATGCCAGACGTGCAGACGATAAAGGGGCTGCCAATGGTGGGCCAGAGCATGATAGCAATCACGCACGATCTCCACCCAAATAATTGAGCCACAAATCAGTCCGACACAGAGGAGCAGGTTTGACATAGGGGATAAATGTTAAATTTTCTCAACGAATGTAAACAAAGCAATCTTAGCCGAAAAAGCGGATTTATCGGGTAAAAGGAACCAATAGCTTGAAAAACTAGGGTTTCTTTACCGAAAAAACTTAAGATTCTGTTAAAAATTTTAACAATTTTCGGTAAGATAAAGCAAGAAATAAGCTTCTATTTGAACAGTTACTTAACCTGAGTCGATTATGGCAGAAAATTATTGGTCGCGAGAGGATGATAGCGAAGAATTAGACCCGATTGGTTCCCTCCTATCTGACTGGTCCGATCCCGAAGATGAAGAGGACGAATTTAGAAGCGAAATTTTTCAAGGCCGATCGGGACGCAGACAGAAAGCGGCTTTTAGCCTCATGGCGATCTGGACAATAATTATCGGACTTCATTGGCTGAGTTGGGGTTATTGGGCAATTATCGCCTTAACTATCCTACTATCGGGGCAAGCTTTGCGGCTGCTGTTCACCAAACCGGAAACGCCGCCAATTCCTTTACTGGATAAGGATTTAGCCTCTGTACCTAGGGTGTCCCTCTTAGTAGCGGCCAAAAATGAAGAAACCGTAATCACGAAACTGGTTAATTATCTCTGTCATCTAGACTATCCCCAAGATAAGTTAGAAGTTTGGATCGTCGATGACTATAGCACCGATAACACCGGTGCAATTCTCGATCGCCTTGCTTTAGAATATCCCCAATTACAAATTCTCCATCGTGCTGCTAATGCCGGAGGTGGCAAATCCGGAGCATTGAATCAGGTTTTATCCCTGACTAACGGGGAAATTATCGGTGTATTCGATGCCGATGCGGGATTATCCTCCGATTTACTGCGTCATGTCGTCCCGATGTTCGACGATCGAGAAGTGGGTGCGGTACAGGTGCGAAAAGCGATCGCCAATGCCGCCGAAAACTTCTGGACAAAAGGACAAGCGGTAGAAATGATCTTTGATAGCTGTTTTCAACAGCAACGGATCGCGGTGGGAGGGATCGGAGAATTGCGCGGAAATGGTCAATTTGTCCGTCGTAGTGCCTTAACTCGTTGCGGGGGTTGGAATGAACAGACGATCACCGACGATCTTGATTTAACTATTCGTCTCCATATCGATAATTGGAAAATTAATGTCTTAAATTTTCCCGCAGTAGCGGAAGAAGGGGTGACAACTGCGATCGCTTTATGGCATCAGCGCAATCGCTGGGCCGAAGGTGGTTTTCAGCGTTATCTCGACTATTGGAAAGCAATTTTAAAGTCCCCCATGCCCTGGCCGAAAAAGTTTGATTTAATTGCTTTTTTGATCGTTCAATATATCTTACCTGCGGCCGCTATTCCCGATCTTTTAATCACTATTACTCGTCATCAAGCCCCGATTTTAACTCCTTTAACTGGTTTGGCTCTTTCCCTTTCTCTCTGGGGTATGGTGACAGGATTAATCCGAGTCAATACGGGTAAAAAATTCACTTTTGCTCTCGGTTTAGACATCCTTGCTCAAACCATTCGCGGCATGATTTATATGATGCACTGGTTTATTATTATTCCCAGTGTCAGCCTGCGGATGGCTTTGCGTCCTAAACGTTTAAAATGGGTGAAAACCGTTCATCTGGGGGAACATCTCAGCGCCGAAGTTTAATTTTCGAGGATAGGCTCCAAAAACTTTGGCCTTATCAGGCTCGAAATCCCCTGTCAGTGAAGGTTACAGCCTTTGGAAACCCCTTTTGGAAAAATTTCCAATTTCCTTAATTATGCTTGCTGCCAATAATGTGTTAATTTAGATACAGAATTGAATTCCGTGACAGCACTGGGGTGGCGAAAAGCGCTCGCTCCAGTTTTTTTTATCTAAATCGGGGTTGGGGGGAGTAGGGAGAAAAAAGCTGATGGCTCTCTTGGGTTTGAATGTATTCTAAAATACAGTCCTGCGGGGGAGCGACTGGAACGAACCACAAAGACACAAAGGACACAAAGATTGATCGCTAAGCTGCCCGCGCATTTAAATTGCTTGTTGAGACGAGGCAAGAGGCACTCTTGCAAGAGGCAACAGTAAAGGGATTGGGGGAGATTCGGCTAATCTTAAGAATAAGCGCTTTAAATGCGTCTTAGCTTA
>NZ_JAPZSO010000188.1:0-9844 GCF_027531715.1 Microcystis sp. LE19-8.1F
ATCGAGCGGCAAAAATAAACCATCCAATCGAAAAGCTAGTTGTTTAACTTCTTGGGAAGTAAATCGATAATTGCTTACGATAACATCGGGTCGTTCGATTAATTCAAAGAACGAATCGGGAAAATCGAGAAACATTCGATAGAATATGCTGTCAGTTTTCATGCTGTCACAAAATTACCTGTAATTTCCGCTTAATCCGCCAACAAAAGAGAATTAATCTATGATCATCCCATCGTTTCTGCAACCCGGTGCTAAAGTTTCTCTGGTGGCCACCAGTGGAGCCGTCAAGGAATTAGCCGCCCTAGAAAAAGGCGTAGAAATCTGGCGATCGAGGGGTTATCAAGTGGAATTTAGCGAGAATTGGGCCAATCGTCTCGGTTATCTCGCTGGTAGCGACGAGCAACGTCGTCAAGCTTTAGCCCAAGCATGGCAAGATGCCGATTGTCAAGCAATTCTCTGCGCTAGGGGGGGTTACGGTAGCGCTCGCCTCTTGGAAAATTGGACATGGGCAAAAACTAACCCCAAATGGTTAATCGGTTTTTCCGACGTGACGGGGATTTTATGGAGTTTAGCGAAACAGGGCATTTGTAGCGTTCACGGGCCAGTTTTAACCACCTTAGCCCAAGAAAGTCCCCAATCAATCGATCGCCTCTTTTCTCTCCTAGAAGGTCGTCCTTTAGCCCCTCTTGTCGGTCAAGGTTGGGGTGGGGGCAAAGTGCGGGGACGCTTATTACCAGCTAATTTAACCGTAGCCACCCATCTCCTCGCAACCTCGGTTCAACCCACCCTAGAGGGGGTAATTTTAGCCCTAGAGGACGTAACCGAGGCCCCCTACCGGATCGATCGAATGTTAACTCAGTGGCGAATGCTGGGCATTTTCTCCCAAATTAAAGGCATTGCCCTCGGTCGTTTTAGCCGTTGTCTGGCGGCCTCCGGCAGTGATAGTCAAACCGTAGAGGAAGTCTTAAAAGAGCGTTTGGGCGATTTAGGCATTGCGGTTATTGCTGAGTTACCTTTCGGTCATGATGGCGATAATGCCGCTTTACCAGTGGGAACAATGGTAGAACTGGACGGGGATCGGGGAATCTTAGAATTTTTCTATCCCTAATGATCCACTTTTTTGATAGTATCTTAGAGAAGTGTTAACAAATGTAACAAAAAATTAATTATAGATGAAAGTATTAGTTGTCGGTGCGACGGGAACCCTAGGGAGACAGATCGTGCGTCATGCCATCGATCAGGGACATCAAGTGCGTTGTTTGGTCCGCAGTCAGAGAAAAGCGGCTTTTTTGAAGGAATGGGGCGCGGAATTAGTCGGGGGAACCCTGCGGGATAAAAGTACGATTATTACTGCTTTAGAGGGAATGGACGCGGTGATCGATGCCGCTACTGCCCGGGCGACGGACTCAGCCAGCATTAAACAGGTGGATTGGGATGGTAAAGTTAATCTGATTCAAGCGGCCAAAACTGCCGGAGTCGATCGCTTTATTTTCTTTTCGATTCTCAATGCCGAAAAATATCCCAATGTGCCTTTAATGGAGATAAAACGCTGTACCGAGAAATTTCTGGCAGAATCGGGTTTAAAATATACAATTCTCCGTCCCTGTGGCTTTATGCAGGGTTTAATCGGTCAATACGCCATCCCGATGTTAGATAATCAAACCGTCTGGATCACGGGGGAAAGTACGGCGATCGCCTACATGGACACCCAAGATATCGCTAAATTCGCCGTTCGCGCTTTAGAAGTCCCCGAAACCGTCGGTCAATCCTATCCCGTAGTCGGCAGCAAAGCTTGGAAAGCTGAAGAAATTATCGAAGTTTGCGAGCGCCTATCGGGTAAAGAGGGGAAAATTTGGCGTTTACCCATGGGATTACTGCGTTTTATGCGAGGAATAAGCCGTTGTTTCCAATGGACTTATAATATATCTGACCGACTAGCTTTTGCGGAAGTTCTCGCTAGTGATCAAGCTCTTGATGCCTCCATGGCAGAAGTTTATCAAGTATTTGGCCTTGATCCGAGTCAAACAACTACTTTAGAATCCTATTTACAAGAATACTTTAGCCGCATTCTCAAGAAGCTCAAGGAAATCGACTTCGAGAAACAAAAAGCTCAGAAGAAGAAGAAAACTCCTTTCAAAAAGAAAGCGTGATTCAGCAGTAGGAAAATTTGTCAATGCCCAAAATCGGCATTATTTACAACGATATTAAGCCTATCGCTTGTAAAACAGCCCATCAGATACAAGATCAGCTACTTTCTTTAGGTTGGCAGGTGTTTATGGCCACCGGCAGCGGTGGCCTGCTAGGCCATTCTAAACCCTCTCGTCCAGTTTGTTTTACCCCGATCGATCAGTTAGTCCCCCCCCACTTCGAGCAAGATTTAAGTTTTGCGATCGTGTTGGGGGGCGATGGTACAGTCCTATCGGCGGCCCGGCAGTTGGCCACCCTCAATTTGCCCCTGTTAACGGTCAATACGGGACACATGGGCTTTTTGACCGAAATTTACCTAAATCAGCTTGAACCCGCCTTAGAACTGGTTCTAGAGGGGAATTACACCATCGAAAATCGCTCGATGATCACGGTGCGACTGTTTCGCGAAGATACCCTCCTCTGGGAGGCACTTTCTCTCAATGAGGTGGTCGTCCACCGGGAACCCCTCACCAGTATGTGTCATTTTGAGATTCAAATTGGTGAACACGCACCCGTCGATATCGCTGCCGATGGGGTGATTCTCTCCACTCCTACCGGTTCTACTGCCTATGCTCTCAGCGCCGGTGGCCCGGTAATAACTCCCGATGTGCCGGTATTACAATTAGCCCCCATTTGTCCCCATTCTTTAGCTTCCAGATCCTTGGTATTTTCTGACAAGGAAACTGTGAATATTTTCCCAGCAACTGCCAACAGGATGGTGATGGTAGTGGACGGTAATGGCGGTTCTTATATCTTGCCAGAAGATCGAATTAATGTGCAGAAATCGCCCCACCAAGTCCATTTTATTCGTCTGCAATCTACGGAATTCTTCCGCATCCTCCGGGAAAAATTGGGTTGGGGTTTGCCTCATATTGCTAAACCAACTTCGGTGGAATTACCTTAATCAGTGATCAGTGATCAGTGATCAGATGGTATTTTTCATTTCACTGATTACTGGTTACTGTTTACTGATAGCTGAATTTATGCTCTCTTTTCGTGCCAAGATAGCTTTTTATTTAGAGGATGTCACCACGGCGATCGGACTGACGGTAAATCTGCTTATCTTGGCATTAATTTTACTATCTTTGGGGATTTATGTGGCTCAAACCTATCCCTTATCCGCCATTTGGCAAATGTGGTTACGTCAGCTTGATTGGGGAATTTTAAGCTTATTTTCCCTAGAGTATTTAATTCGGTTTTGGTGTGCGGAATCAAAACTAGGCTTTGTTTTTAATATTTTTTCCATCCTAGATTTATTGTCAATTCTGCCTCTATTTTTTGGATTTTTTGATATTAGGTTTTTTAGAATTTTTCGCTGGTTTAGAATTTTGCGAGTGATTCGTTTTTTTGGTTCCGATCTTTCTATTTTTCGGATTAAAACTTCTGATCAAATAGTATTTACTCGCATATTACTAACTCTATTCTCGATTATTTTTGTCTATGCGGGTTTAATTTATCAGATCGAACACCCGATTAATCCTCAAGTCTATCGGACATTTTTTGATGCTTTTTACTTCGCCGTTGTGACTATGACTACCGTGGGGTTCGGGGATGTGACCCCCCTTTCTGATGGGGGCAAAATGGTGACAGTTTTAATGATTTTAACGGGAGTTTTGTTAATTCCCTTGCAAATTAGCACTCTGACTAAACAAATATTAAAATCTGGCACTCAAATTGATTATCCTTGTCCAGATTGTGGTTTACCCCGTCACGATATAGATGCCAATTTTTGTAAAAACTGTGGCGCAAAACTCTTAAAAAAACCTGATTGAGAGTAATTCTGGCCAAAGGGAGGGTGGGGATCTTTTCAGTGTTGCCAAAGGCACGGCGTAGCCGTCCAGTAAACAGTAATCAGTAATCAGTGAACTGAAAAGGCTCTCTTGGATATTGGCTGAAAAATGTTCACATTGTTACATTATGGGCGCAAGCAGTTCGATAAACTCACTGACCACGTTGCGCCCCTACATTGCACCTGTGTGATTGGTAGAGACCTATAGCCTACGCCCTTTCTTCGATAAGATTTGCTCATCACTATAACCCCAAGAGAGCCACTGATAACTGATAACTGATAACTGTCTCGGAGTCTCCTGACTCCTAACGACCGACGACCGATGGCCGACGGAATCATGACAATTTACAATTGCTTAATAATTGTTGCCACTGCCGTGATAATATGTCTTGTGGCTCACCTGAGCGTCATAGCTCGGAAAGCAATCCAGATATTGAGATTAGTCTATCGCTGATTTAGGTGTACCTTGTCTGACCCATCGATCGAATCTCCCCCAACCCCAGAAACCAACCCGCCGTCAGATCCGATGCGGGAATACTATCAACTACAAAACACCTTATTGATCACCACCCTGATCTTAAGCGGTCTGATCTTTATACCCGTGTGGCTGTTTTATTCCCTCAATACCGCCCTTAATTACCTATTAGGGGCAATGGTGGGAGTTGTTTACCTAAAACTCCTCGCCGGGGAAGTGGAAAAATTGGGGGTAACGAAAAATCGCGTGGGCAAAAAAGGATTAGCCCTATTCGCCGGATTAATCATCATCGCCAGTCGTTGGCAAGAACTGCACATAGTGCCAGTTTTTTTGGGGTTTTTGACCTATAAAGGGGCGATCATCGTCTATACCCTGCAAACCATCTTCAAGCTGGAGCAGAAAGCCGATTCCTAAACCCTTTGACCGTTAAAAATAACCCTGATTTGCGAACCCGAATCTCTCTAAGGTAGAAATGTTAGACAGTTTAAGTGTGCTTAATTTTTATAGCCTCGCTTCCCTGGAAGTGGGACAACACTGGTACTGGCACATCGGCGGACTAAAAATTCACGGGCAAGTGATCGCGGTCTCCTGGATCGTCTTCGCTATCTTAATCATCGCCTCGATCGCCGCTACCCGCAAAATCCAGAAAGTCCCTAGCGGTATTCAAAACCTCATGGAGTACGTTCTGGAATTTCTGCGCGATTTAGCCAAAAACCAGCTAGGAGAAAAGGAATATCGACCCTGGTTGCCCTTCATCGGCACCCTATTTTTATTTATTTTCGTTTCTAACTGGTTAGGGGCCTTGATTCCTTGGAAGTTAATCGAACTGCCCGAAGGAGAATTAGCCGCCCCCACTAACGACATCAATACCACGGTGGCGTTAGCCCTACTGACTTCCCTCGCCTACTTCTACGCAGGCATCAGTAAAAAAGGACTCGGTTACTTCGCTCACTACCTAGAGCCGATTCCCGTGCTATTACCGATCAAAATTTTAGAAGACTTTACCAAACCCCTCTCCCTCAGCTTCCGTCTTTTCGGAAACATCCTCGCGGACGAGTTGGTAGTGGCCGTATTAGTCTTCCTTGTCCCCCTAGTCGTACCCCTACCCCTGATGGCTCTCGGTTTATTTACCAGCGCTATTCAGGCCCTTGTCTTCGCCACCCTTGCTGGGGCCTATATCCATGAGGCCCTGGAATCGGAACACGAAGAAGAACACGCTTAAAAGCGAGGGACGAAAACAGAAAAATTTCTTAGGAAAAAGTGTCCAAATAATAGGATAATAACTAAGAAATTATTGGTCGAATTCAGGATGAGCAACTGAATTCTAGGATCGTTCTTTCCCAAAAACTCTTTCGGGAGTTTTGAGCAGAAAACCAGCCATTTTTTGAGGCTGAGAACGCGCTCTGTAAACAACAGATTGAAATTGATTAGTAAATAGAGGAAAAAATCACCATGAACCCCACAGTAGCTGCCGCTTCCGTTATCGCCGCCGCCCTCGCCGTTGGTTTAGCCGCTATCGGCCCCGGTGTTGGTCAAGGTACCGCTTCTGGAGAAGCTGTTTCCGGTATCGCCCGTCAACCCGAAGCTGAAGGAAGAATTCGTGGTACCCTTCTCCTCAGCTTGGCATTCATGGAATCCTTAACCATCTACGGTTTGGTTATCGCTCTCGTTTTACTGTTCGCTAACCCCTTCGCCTAATTAAAAAAGCAGTGGGCTATCAGCCCCCAGTCCCCAGCTTGGCAGCGGAGTTTTCAAAACTCTCAAAAAACGCCCAAGCAGCCAACTAAAAAATCTAGTTTTTGGGACGGAAGGCTGATAGCTAATTAAGGGAATTTTAGTGATTCCCCCTGACTGTTTATTGTTAAATCAGGGGGATCGTCTTCCTTTTTTGAACCTGCCTATAGCTTCTATTTATCAGGAATAAATCAATGTTTGATTTCGATGCCACCCTGCCAGTGATGGCACTACAGTTTATTCTTTTGGCAGTGATCCTGAACGCCGTTTTTTATAAACCCCTCAGTAAAGTTTTAGATGAACGGGCGGAGTATATTCGGCAAACGGAAGGCGGAGCCAAAGAACAACTAGCCAAAACCGAAGCACTGGTACAAGAGTACGAATTGCAATTAAGTTCAGCGCGTAAACAATCCCAAGAGATTATCGCCCAAGCGCAAGCCGAGGCCCAAAAACTAGCCAGCGAACGAGTTGCCGCAGCCCAAAAAGAAGCGATCGCTCGTAAAGAAGCCGTCGCCGCCGAAATTGCCCAACAGAAAGAAGAAGCCTTTCGTTCTCTAGAAGGACAAGTGGCCTCTCTTTCCCGTCAAATTCTCGAAAAACTCCTCGGCCCCGAACTCGTTCGCTAAACCCCAGCCATTGGTTAATAACAGTGATCAGTAAAAAGATAGAACTCAGTCATCAGGAGTTAGAAGACTGGAAACTTACCTCCGATAACTGATAACTGAACAACCTACTCCCCGCCCTCAATAATCATGATCATCGACACAATTTTATTATTAGCCACGGAGGCGAAGGAAGCGGCAGCAGAGGGATTCGGCATCAACACCGATATCTTAGGAACTAACCTATTTAACCTCTCGATTCTGCTCGGTTTAGTCATCTTCTACGGCCGCAAAGTTCTCGGACAAATCCTCGGAGAACGTCAGTCGAAGATTGCTGAAGCTTTAGCCGAAGCTGAAAACCGGAAAAATATTGCCGCTACCGCCCTCGCCGAAGAACAGAAAAAACTCGCCCTGGCAAAACAAGAGGCGGAAAAAATTATCGATAACTCTCGATCTAGAGCTAAAGCTGTCACCGCCGACATCGCCGCCCAAGCCGAACTCGATATTCAAAGAATGCGCGAAAGTGCCGCTAAAGATCTCTCGGCGGAACAGGATCGCGTTTTAGTAGAATTACGCCAAAGAATTACCGCTTTAGCCTTAGCTAATGTGGAATCCCAATTAAGCGCCGGCCTGGAAGAATCGGTACAACAAACCCTAATTGATCGCAGTTTGGCCAACCTAGGAGGTAAATAGATGCAGGGAAGTTTAATCAGTTCAGAAATCGCCGAACCCTACGCCCAAGCATTACTTTCCGTCGCCCAAAGCAGCGGACAATTAGAAGCGATCGGCGGCGAAATTAAATCCCTCTTAGAATTGTTGGAAAATGCCCCCGATCTAAGAGCTTTTATCGGCAATCCCGTCATCAAAGAAGAAGCTAAAAAAGCCGTTCTTTCCCAAGTAATGGGGAGCAGCGCCAACCCCTATTTAACTAACTTCATGATGTTATTGGTCGATAAACGTCGGATTCAATTTTTAGAACCCGTTTGTCAACAATATCTCACCCTGGCTAGAGTGCTGACTAACACCGTTTTAGCGGAAGTTTCCTCGGCCACCGAATTGAACGATAGCCAAAAACAAATCGTCATCGACAAAGTGAAAACCCTAACCGGGGCAAATGTGGTCGAACTGAAAACTAAAGTTGATGCCAGCCTCATCGGTGGTGTGGTGATCAAAGTCGGTTCTCAGGTCTTTGATGCCAGCATTCGCGGTCAACTACAACGCCTCAGCCTCTCCCTGCGCTAAGGTCATCTAATCTCCCTTTTTTGCCGTTTTTTCACCTCCCAATTTTTTACCTTTTCCCAGATTAAACTATGGTAGCTATCAGACCCGACGAAATTAGCACGATTATTCGTCAACAGATCGAATCCTATAACCAAGAAGTACAGGTCTCCAACGTGGGAACCGTCCTACAAGTAGGTGACGGTACTGCCCGCATCTACGGCCTACAACAGGCCATGTCGGGAGAACTATTAGAATTTGAAGATGGAACCGTCGGCATCGCCCTTAACCTCGAAGAAGATAACGTCGGTGCAGTGTTAATGGGTGACGGTTTCGGGATTAAAGAAGGCGGTACGGTGAAAGCTACCGGTAAAATCGCTCAGGTTCCCGTGGGTGAAGCCTTAGTCGGCCGCGTGGTTGATGCTCTCGGTCGTCCCATCGACGGGAAAGGGGACATCCTCGCCAGCGAAACCCGTCTGGTGGAATCCCCCGCCCCCGGTATTGTCGCTCGCAAATCCGTCTGTGAACCGATGCAAACCGGCATTACCGCTATCGATGCCATGATTCCCGTCGGTCGCGGTCAACGGGAGTTAATTATCGGTGACAGAAAAACTGGTAAAACAGCGATCGCCATTGACACGATCATTAACCAGAAAAGCGAAGACGTGATCTGTGTCTATGTCGCCATCGGTCAAAAAGCCTCCACCGTCGCCCAAGTAATCGACACCCTCACCCAAAGAGGCGCCATGGATTACACCGTGGTGGTGGCCGCTAACGCTAACGACCCCGCCACCCTCCAGTATATCGCCCCCTACACCGGAGCTTCGATCGCCGAATACTTCATGTATAAAGGCAAAGCAACCCTAGTTATCTACGATGACCTCACCAAACAGGCTCAAGCTTATCGTCAGCTATCCCTGCTCATGCGTCGTCCTCCCGGTCGGGAAGCTTACCCCGGCGACGTTTTCTATCTCCACTCCCGTTTACTAGAGCGCGCCGCTAAACTCAGCGATGCCCTCGGTGGTGGTAGCATGACCGCCCTGCCGATTATCGAAACCCAAGCCGGTGACGTTTCTGCCTACATTCCCACCAATGTAATTTCGATTACTGACGGTCAGATCTTCCTCTCCACCGACCTCTTTAACGCTGGTTTCCGTCCCGCTATTAACGCTGGTATTTCCGTATCCCGCGTGGGTTCGGCGGCCCAAACGAAAGCGATGAAGAAAGTTGCCGGTAAATTAAAACTAGAATTAGCCCAGTTTGACGAATTAGAAGCTTTTGCTCAATTCGCTTCTGACCTTGATGCGGCCACCCAAGCACAACTGGCTCGCGGTCAACGTCTGCGTCAAATCCTCAAACAACCCCAAAACTTCCCCCTCTCCGTTTGGGAACAGGTCGCAGTGGTTTATGCCGGTTTAAACGGTTATCTCGACGATATCGCCACCGATAAAGTTATCGATTTCTGCGCCGGTTTACGCGAATACCTGAAAACCAGCAAACCTCGCTACGTTGAGATCGTCAGCACTGAAAAACAACTCAACGACGAAGCGGAAGGCCTGCTCAAAGATGGCATCAATGAGTACAAACAGGCTTTCAAGTAAACTTCTGTGAGCTTTAAGCTGTCAGCCTTTTCAGTTATCAGTGACCAGTAAACAGTGATCAGTAAACAGTGATCAGTAAACAGTAATCAGTAAACAGTAAGTAGGGAGGCACAATTATTTGTAGGATGGGTTAGCGGTAGCGTAAACTATGCGGGCGTTGGGTTTCATGCTTCAACCGTTCGGACCTCGGCGTGAGCTTTTGTCGAACGCAAAAGCTCACGGCCGAAGCCCAACCTAC
>NZ_JAPZSO010000223.1:0-17065 GCF_027531715.1 Microcystis sp. LE19-8.1F
CTAGCTTCTCCGCACACCCATCAGCCGACTCCCCACACCGGACTCCGCACAGCCCACACCCAACACCCTTCTCCCCTCAACCCTCACCCCACACCCTTCTACCCACACCCCACTCCCCACACCCCACTCCCCACACCCCACACCCCACTCCCTACTTTACAAAACTTCATCGTATTTGAGGGCTGGAAAGGGCAATCCTTGGCTAATAGGGGAAGGGAAAGCGGGGAAATATTAAAAAAAACTTAAAAATTTTATCTTGCTGCCCTTTATACCCTTAAAGCCTTGCTGTCTCTGATTTCCCGACGGTGAGAGGCTTTGAGCCATGTCAGGAATTGATGACCAACTCGATCGAGTCATTGTTAAGTGACTGTTACAAAAAGACAGCAAAAAACTTAATAAGATGTAACAAACAAAGTTTCGACAGCAGTGTATAAATTTAATTTGAGGGGCCAAGATAACAGACAAAAGTTAAGCTGGATACTTGTTTAACCTCCTTAAGTGGTTTATGAGAGAGCCATGAAGTTTTTTCAGGTTTCTTAAAGTAAATCGCAACAATCGCGGTCAAGGCTCGTCCAGACTCACCGTGAAATCCCTTAAGAGGGAAAATTTTGATTGCAAGCAAAGCCCATTTAAATTTAGGAGATTGTCACAATGTTTGACGCATTCACCCGGGTAGTATCCCAAGCTGATGCTCGTGGCGAATATTTAAGCCCTTCCCAACTAGACGCTCTGAGCGCCATGGTTGCCGAGAGCAACAAACGGATGGACTCTGTTAACCGGATCACCAGTAACGCTTCCACCATCGTTGCTAACGCCGCTCGTAGCCTGTTCGCTGAACAGCCCCAACTGATCAGCCCCGGTGGTAATGCCTACACCAGCCGTCGTATGGCCGCTTGCTTACGCGACATGGAAATCATCTTGCGCTATGTTACCTACGCTACCTTCTCTGGCGACGGCAGTGTTCTCGATGATCGTTGCTTAAATGGTCTGCGCGAAACCTATGTAGCTTTAGGAGTACCTGGAGCTTCCGTAGCTGCTGGCGTAAGCAAAATGAAAGAAGCTGCTTTGTCCATCGCTAACGATCGCAACGGTGTCACCCCCGGCGATTGCAGTGCTTTAATGTCTGAAATTGCCAGCTACTTCGACCGCGCCGCCGCTGCTGTCGCCTAGTCCCTGGGGCTAGTCTCAATTAAACCGTAGGAAACTTATTGCAAGATTATTGGGAGATACCAAACAATGAAAACCCCCCTTACCGAAGCCGTAGCAGCCGCTGATTCTCAAGGCCGTTTCTTAAGCAGCACCGAAATCCAAGTTGCTTTCGGTCGTTTTCGTCAAGCTGCTGCCAGCCTCAGCGCCGCTAAAGCGTTAACCGAAAAGGCTTCCCAATTAACCCAGGGCGCAGCTCAAGCGGTGTACAACAAATACCCCTACACCACCCAAATGCAAGGGGCTAACTTTGCGGCGGACCAACGCGGTAAAGACAAATGCGCTCGTGACATCGGTTACTACCTCCGCATGGTGACCTACTGCTTAGTTGCTGGTGGAACCGGTCCGATGGACGAGTACCTCATCGCTGGTATCGACGAAATCAACCGCACCTTCGACCTGTCTCCTAGCTGGTACATCGAAGCTCTCAAATATATCAAAGCCAACCATGGTTTAAGTGGCGACCCTGCGGTAGAAGCCAACTCCTATATCGACTACGCTATCAACGCTCTCAGCTAGTCCGATCAAAAAAACTGCTGGTCTGGAAAGACAGGAGGTTGTTAGCAAAAGGGTTAGCAATCACCTGTTCTTCCAGACCTTGTTATATCCATTAAAGGTTAGTTTCAGGAGGATCGACGATGACTAGCTTGATAGCGGCCCAAAGACTGGGATTTGAACCCTACAACGGTTCCCCCCGCTTGGAATTACGCTCCACCGACAGTGATGAACAGGTAGAAGTGGTGATCCGCGGGGCCTATCGACAGATCTTGGGCAACGAGCATCTGATGTCCAGCGAGCGCCTAATCAGCCTAGAATCCCTCTTACGCAATCGTTCGATTAGCGTCAAGGATTTTGTTCGGGCGATCGCTCAATCAGAACTATATCGGCAGAAATTTTTCCACAGCAATCCCCAAAATCGCTTTATCGAGTTGAATTATAAACACCTGCTCGGTCGCGCTCCCTACGATCAAGCTGAGATCGCTTTCCACACCGATCTCTACAATCAACAGGGTTACGAAGCAGAAATTAATTCCTATTTCGATTCCCCCGAATACAACCAACATTTCGGTGAGAACATTGTCCCCTACTATCGCGGTTTCGCTACCCAAACCGGTCAGAAAACCGTCGGTTTTAGTCGGCTGTTCCAAGTCTATCGCGGTTATGCGACCAGCGATCGCGCGCCGTTAAAAGAGGGAAAACTGACCAGGGAACTAGCCTATAACAGTGCTTCCCCCGTTTATATTAACGGAACCGGTCAATCCTTAACCGGATTAGCTGGGGGCGATCGGGGCAAATTCTATCGCTTGCGCGTGGTTAGTGGCGCAAAAGCGGGACGACAAACCCGTGTGCGTCGCAGTGTGAGCGAGTATCTCGTTGCCTACGAGCAACTATCGAACAAATTGCAAGAAATAAACCGTCAAGGCGGCCAGGTAATCGAACTGATCCTCGCCTAGCTTTGAGCGGTCAGAAAATGATCATTTTTTTGTAGGAGAACTTTAGTGGCAATTACTACCTCAGCTTCCCGTTTAGGGACAACCGCTTTTAGCGAGGTTGCTCCCGTGGAATTACGTCCCGATTGGTCCCGTGACGACGCACAGGCGGTTATTCGCGCTGTCTATCGTCAGGTGCTAGGCAATGACTATATCATGCGTTCCGAGCGCCTTACCAGTGCCGAATCCTTACTCTGCAATGGTTCGATCACCGTGCGGGAATTCGTCCGCGCCGTGGCCAAATCGGAACTGTATAAGAACAAATTCTTCTACGGTAACTTCCAAACCCGCGTCATCGAACTTAATATCAAACATCTTTTAGGTCGCGCTCCCTACGATGAGTCGGAAGTGGTCTATCACCTCGATCTCTATGAAAACAAAGGATTCGAGGCCGATATCGACTCCTACATCGATTCCGCCGAATATACCGAAAACTTCGGTGATAGCATCGTTCCCTACTATCGCGGTTTTGCCAGCCAACCCGGTCAAAAAACCGTGGGATTTACCCGGATGTTCCAACTCTATCGCGGTTATGCCAACAGCGATCGCTCTCAGATTGCCGGCAAAACCTCCCGTTTAGCGGTGGAATTAGCCCAAAACGGCGCTTCGGCAGTAGTCGGTCCCTCCGGTGGCAGCGATGGTTGGGCCTATCGTCCCTCTGGTCAACGCAACACCCCCAGTAAAGCTCTTGGTGGTAGTGTGGCCTATGGTGATGTGGGTAAGCTCTATCGCGTGGAAATTGCCGCTATTAGCAAACCGGGTTATCCCAGTGTCCGTCGCAGTAGCAAAGCGGTTATTGTCCCCTTTGAACAGTTAAATAACACCCTGCAACAGATCAACCGTCTCGGTGGCAAAGTTGCCAGCATCACCCCCGCTAGTTTGAACTAATTTTCTAGCTTAAGATAACTAAAAGTCTCCCGGGCAGCCGTCAGGTTCACCGGGAGACTTCTTTCTAGGGAACTGGCAGAAATTGACCCTCAGCAGATCGAGCAAACCTGTAGAATAAAAGTAATTCCCTCGTTTTAATGCCTGTGACTCTCACTTCGATCGCTTTTGACTCTATCGATACTGCCTTAGCGGAAATCAAAGCCGGACGTGCCATTGTCGTAGTTGATGATGAGAATCGCGAAAATGAAGGAGATCTAATCTGTGCGGCCCAATTTGCCACCCCCGATATGATTAACTTCATGGCAGTGCAAGCTCGCGGTTTAATCTGTCTGGCAATGACGGGAGAGCGTCTTGATGCTCTCGAATTGCCTTTGATGGTGACAAAAAACACCGATAGCAATCAAACCGCTTTTACCGTTAGCATCGATGCCGCTCCCCATTTAGGGGTTAAAACTGGCATTTCGGCAGAAGATCGGGCGAAAACCGTGCAAGTTGCCATTAATCCGGTCACTCGTCCCGACGATCTCACCCGTCCCGGTCATGTCTTCCCGATTCGTGCTAAAGCCGGTGGAGTCTTAAAACGCGCCGGTCATACGGAGGCAGCCGTGGATCTGGCTCGATTAGCCGGGTTGTATCCGGCGGGAGTTATCTGTGAGATCCAAAATCCCGATGGTTCCATGGCCCGTTTACCGCAACTATTTGAATACGCTCGTCAACATAATTTAAAGTTAATCAGCATTGCCGATCTGATCAGTTATCGCTTAAAATATGATCGCTTTGTCCATCGGGAAACGGTCTGTAATTTTCCTAGTCAATTCGGCACTTTTCAGCTTTATGCTTACCGAAATTTATTAGATCAAACCGAACACATCGCTATTGTGAAAGGGGATCCCGCTCTCTTTGGCGATCAACCTGTAATGGTACGAATGCACTCAGAATGTCTGACCGGGGATGCTTTGGGATCCTTGCGTTGCGATTGTCGGCAACAGTTACAAGCTGCCCTAAAAATGATCGAAAACAACGGTTTGGGGGTGGTGGTTTACCTGCGACAGGAAGGACGGGGAATTGGCTTAATTAATAAGCTAAAAGCCTATTCTTTACAGGATATGGGACTAGATACGGTGGAAGCCAACGAAAGGTTAGGATTTCCCGCCGATTTGCGCGATTACGGCATGGGAGCGCAAATGCTCAACGATTTGGGAGTGAGAAATATTCGTTTAATTACCAATAATCCGCGTAAAATTGCCGGATTAAAGGGCTATGGTTTGGAAATAGTCGAGCGAGTACCTTTGCTGATCGAGGCTAATGATTATAATTCCAATTATCTGGCCACAAAAGCGGAAAAGTTAGGACATCTATTCCTACAAACCTATCTAGTCACCATCGCTCTCAGTTGGGGGGAAAATCCGCCGTCAATTTCCCAGAGATATCATCAATTAGAGAAATTACGGCAGTTAAGTCGCGCTAATCAATTATCTCTCCAAGAAGAAACCCGACCAGTAGCCAATGCTCTTTTTGATCGCGCCCCTTTGATCGTACATTTAGGTTTAGATATTCGTCAGGGTGTCAGCAGTAATTGGTATAAAAATCCTTCCCATCCTTACCTTTTGGTTATTGACAAGATATTAAATGACGTTAAAGATTGGTCGGAAATTGAACGCTTAGAATTTTTAATTTCCGACGGAGACGATTCGATGACGGGATTACAAATGAAACTCGATCGTCAAAAAATGTCCGATGAAGATTTCTCACAATTACCACAATTAGCTACCCAAATTATCTACAGTTTTACTCGTGAGTCAGCCAAAAATTAGTTTTTTATGACCAGAAAAGATCGTAACAGTTATAATTAAACAAAGCTAGTATAACGGGGAAAAACTATGACAACTCTCGACATTTTACCGGAAGTTACCTGTCCCCCCACCGATTTATGGAGTGATGAACCACCTTTGGAAAGTGATCTACATCTACAACAAATTACAATTCTGATCGGTTGTTTAGAAAGGTTATGGCAAGAAAGAAGTAATTACTATGCTTCTATGCTTATGCTTCGGGCAATCTTACCATCTACTATAACGAAGAACAACTAAAAAAACGTGATTTTTGTGGTCCTGATTTTTTTGTAGTCTTGGATACGGAAAAACATCCGCGTAAAAGTTGGGTAGTCTGGGGGGAAGGGGGTAAATATCCCAATGTGATCGTGGAAATTCTCTCCCCATCCACCGCTAATATCGATCGCAATAAAAAGAAAAATCTCTATCAAAATACCTTTCGGACTCCTAACTATTTCTGGTTTGATCCTGAAAGTTTAGAACTGCAAGGATTTAGATTAATTGCGGGACAATATCAAGCTATTGCTGCTAATGAAAACGGCTATTTATGGAGTGAACAATTAGAACTATATTTAGGCATTTTTGACCGTAAACTGCGTTATTTTACCGTCGATGGTCAATTGGTTCCCACTCCCCAAGAAGCTGAATTACAGCAAAGACAAGCAAAGGAACAGATTTTTTTAGAAAAGGAACAGGAACGAAAGGCAAAAGAACAGGCTCTTTTAGAAAAAGAACAAGCTATCTTGGAAAGGGAAAGATTAGCCCAAAAATTACGAGAATTGGGCATTGATCCTGAAACTATCTAATTGATCAATATCTCTAGGATAGGTAATTCCTATCCTAGAAATGTTGGTAATTTAACCTTATTTTTACTGTCTTTCTAAGGCTAATTTTACTAACTTATCGACCAATTTATCAAACTCTAAGCCGGTGGCTTTCCAGAGTTGGGGATACATACTAAAGTTAGTAAAACCCGGCAGAGTATTAATTTCATTGATCAACACTTCCCCAGTCTTTTCCACATAGAAAAAATCCACCCGCGACAATCCCGCAGCATCCACAGCTTTAAATGCTTCCACAGCCATTTCTCGCACTTGATCAGCAATTTTATCAGGAATATTAGCGGGAATCACCATACTCGATCGCCCGTCAGTATATTTAGTTTCATAGTCATAAAAATCACTATCAAAAGTAATTTCTCCCACCAAAGAAGCTTGGGGATTATCATTACCTAAAACCGCACATTCGATCTCCCTTGCGGTTACTCCTGCTTCAACAATAATCCGTCGATCATAACTAGCAGCACTATCTAAAGCAGCCTCTAATTCTTGCCGGTTGCGTGCTTTACTAATACCCACCGAAGAACCTAAATTAGCGGGTTTAATAAAACAAGGATAACCTATTTCCTCGGCGATTTGATCGCACAATTGCGGAAAAACACAAGCATTTGACCACACTTGCGAGCGGGTTATGGCCTTATACTTAACTTGGGGTAATCCAGCGGCTGCAAAAGCAGTTTTCATGGCAATTTTATCCATTCCCAAGCATGAACCCAGGACCCCACTACCCACAAAAGCAACCCGCATGAGAGTGAGTAATCCTTGTAAAGTGCCATCTTCCCCATTCGGTCCGTGGAGAATTGGAAACCAAACCTCAATTTCGCTCACTTCTGGGGGAAATTGCCAAATATTGACTTTTATATCACTCTCAATAGCTAGGGGTTGCCCAGAGGTTAAAATTTGTCTAGCAGTTTCTGCTGAATGCCAACAGCCATTTTTATCGATATAGAAGGGTATAACTGCGTATTTGTGAAGATTTTCGGGGGAATTAAAAGCTTGCAGGATCGATCGAGCCGAATTGATAGATACCTCGTGTTCTCCCGATCGACCACCAAACAATAATCCCACCTTGATCTTGTCCATGTTATCCCCTCTAGAGCCAGCTAGATCCTAAATTAGAGTTCAACTATCATACTATGGGCGGGGTTGACCATAGTGCCAAATGATTGAGACTCTGATTACAGCAACAGCTTGCTGAAAACAATCTGACTCTAGCCTTACACAAACCCAAGCAATTCCCCCTGAATATCCATTTACGGACAGTTTCTAAATAAGCTTAGGGACAGGTGATCGGTGATTCTCTTGTCCCCCTAGCCAGATCGAAAATGTCTTGTCAAAATAGAGTGGAGAAGACAAAATCAAGGAGCTAAATAGCTATGGGAGGTAATTTCTTCAAGGGAGCGATCGCCTTGGGGGTATTAGCGGGGATGATGGGATTTACCAATCCCCCCCAAGAACTTTACAGCGAATACGCCTCGGAAAAACTTCTCGCTCATGCCGACAAAATCGCTTGCGAGAAAATCAGTCTCTGTGACTCGATCGATTCTTTGCCAGTGGCAGCCAGAAATATCATCAAAAATCAAATCTTAAAACCAGCGATCGAAACCTCTAGTCAACGGCAAAATTTAGGTGTGTTCAGTATCTACACCACAGAAGTACCGGGGGTAGCTAAAATTAGAACTCTTGGCGCTTTTGGGCATTTCTTGACTTTCTCGGAGACTTAGGTGAGATCAGTGCCAGCTTAACCGCTACCAGCCTAATAATGAGTTAAGATGATCATATTAACCCGCGATTTGAGCGATAGAGTAGTCAAGAATACAGATTAATGCTGCCTAACCGTGTCTAATTTTCTGCCTAGTCTCCGAGAAGCGATCGCCCATTGGTGGTCCGAATTCACTCTCCAAACTAAATTGATGGCTGCGGCTACTTTAGCCGTTTCTTTGTTGATGAGTGGTTTAACCTTTTGGGCGGTTAACACGATCCAGCAGGATGTCCGTCTCAATGATACCCGTTTTGGCCGGGATTTAGGGCTGTTATTAGCCGCTAATGTCTCCCCCCTCATTGCTGAGGACAATTTAACCGATTTAGCCCGTTTTTCAGCCCGTTTTTATAGTAGTACCTCCAGTGTGCGTTATTTGATCTACGCTAACGAGGAGGGTCAAATATTTTTCGGCATTCCCTATTCTACCGCCGAAGTTAAGAATTCCCTGACGATCGAGCGTCGCATTCAATTACCAGAAAATTATGGCGAAAATGGGGAAACTCCCCTCGTCCGTCAGCATAAAACCCCCGACGGTGAAGTAACCGATGTCTTTGTTCCCTTGAATCATGAAGGCAAATATTTGGGAGTATTGGCGATCGGGATCAATCCTAACGCTATTGTGGTGGCTTCTTCTAATCTAACCCGTGATGTTACTATTGCCGTTTTTGTCTCGATTTGGGCCATGGTGATTCTGGGGGCGGTTTTTAATGCTTTAACTATCACCAAACCGATCAAGGAGTTATTAGTCGGCGTCAAAAATATTGCAGCAGGAAATTTTAAGCAGCGCGTTGATTTACCCTTGGGAGGAGAGTTAGGGGAATTAATTCTCAGTTTTAATGAAATGGCGGAAAAGTTAGAACGATACGAAGAACAAAATATCGAAGAAATGACCGCCGAAAAAGCCAAATTAGATACGTTAATGTCCACTATTGCTGATGGGGCGATTCTCTTAGATACTAATTTTCAATTATTATTAATTAATCCCGCAGCTCGGGAAATATTTGGCTGGGAAGATCAGGAAATTATCGGTCAAAATGTTCTACATCTTTTTCCCTCGGAACTAACGGTTAAACTAACTAAACCTCTCTATCAAATTGCGGCGGGAGAAACCCTCCAGCAGGAAGAATACGCTAATCAAAATCAGAAAAATGCTGTTATTGATCAGGAAAATAATAACTATTCCCCGTCGGAATTTAGATTATCTTTAACTAACCCGAAACCCTGCACAATTCGCATTTTGTTAACTCAGGTATTCGATCAGTATCGGGAGAATGTTCGGGGGATTGCCATGACGCTACAGGATATCACTAGAGAAACAGAATTAAATGAGGCAAAAAGTCAATTTATCAGCAATGTTTCCCATGAGTTAAGAACCCCTTTATTTAATATCAAATCTTTTATTGAAACCCTGACAGAATTTGGTGAGGATCTGAGCGATACAGAAAAAAGAGAGTTTTTAGAAACCGCCAATCATGAAACCGATCGCTTAACTCGTTTAGTTAATGATGTTCTCGATCTTTCTCGGTTAGAATCCTCGCGTAACTATAACTTAGATGCGATCGATATCGGACAATTAATCGAACAAACCCTAAGGACCTATCAACTCAATGCTAGGGATAAAGGACTAGAATTAAGCTCGGAAATTGAAGCCAATTTACTACCAATTTTAGGTCATTATGATCTACTTTTACAGGTATTAACTAATCTAGTCGGTAACTCCCTAAAATTTACTCCTGCCGGCGGTAAAGTGGTGATTCGTGCCTATAAAATAAGCAGAGATAATCCCCAAGAAACTCCCAAAATTCGCGTGGAAGTATCCGATACTGGTATTGGCATCGATGCCGAGGATCAAAGTGCCATATTCGATCGCTTCTATCGGGTAGAAAATCGCGTTCATACCCTAGAAGGGACGGGATTAGGATTATCGATCGTTAAAAATATTATCGAAAAACACTATAGTCAAATTAATCTGATTAGTGAAGTGGGCATTGGCACAACTTTCTGGTTCGATCTAGATTTATATCAAGGCTCGATCGCCAGCAAGAAAATTAACGACGTGAGTTTATAAAAGCCAGGGCAATACTGCCCAAAATTAGGGTTAATAATAGCAATAATCCCTTATTTCTGAGACACCAATTTTTAAAAACCCTAGAGAGAGGGAGAGGAGGAATTTTTTCGGCTATTATTTGGCTATTTTTGTATAAAGTGCAACTGGTAGCGTAGGGACGTTGGGGAAAATTACAGCTATCATCGCCATGGTAGAGACAAGTTTCACATAAAAACTCGCCCGTGACAGCTTGATGCAGGGTCATGCCGGGATGACCATAGGCCTTTAAAATATTAGAACAGTAGGGACATTGTAAGGCTTGACTATCGACCTTGTGTTGACAACGAGGACAGGTAATCATGATCGCTAAATTTTCCCTTTGAGGATTATCATTGCTGATGATCATAGACTATAAGTAGTTGGGTGTTAAAAACTATCAGACTCCCCCCTTATTAAGGGTAGATCCCCCCGCCTATCGGCACCCCCCTTATCAAGGGGGGCAGGGAGGATCGAACCCAAAATCTATCTTCAATTTAATTATAACCAGCTACTTAGCAAAATCCCCGGGTTTTTTCTGGTTATTTTACTAAATAGCTGCGCCATTGCGAGGCAACTTCTTCCAGTAAACGCCAAGTTTTCCCCTCGATCTGTCTTTGTAAATAAAGATCAAAATTGTTGTGTTGTTTGGTATCTTTTTGATGGGGCAATTGCAGAGTTAGATCGTAATCTCCCTGCAAGTGATAAGCGGGCAAATTGCCCACATAAATCGGTTCCAGACTGGTGACATTAATTTTAGCAATTTTTACCTGCGGATCATCGATCTGTAAAGATTGACTAAGGCGATTAGATGTGTGACGAAATTGTAATAAAAGGGCTTTGGCGACGATTTCTCCGTCAGGGGCAAATTCTTTCGGGGGAGTGACACTACCACAAGCAGTCAAGAAGACAAGGAAAATACTGGTTAAAAAACCGAGAAAACGGCGCATAGAATGATATTTTGAAAAAGAATGGCAGCGAGTTAAGAAAGATTATGACTCAACAAAATGAGCGAGAGAATTTCAGCCAAGCAGAAACGGTGATCCGACTACAAGAGGCGATCGAGCAGTTAAATTCGATCGTTTCCCAACTTAACACGGGAACGGGGACAGTGTTACCCCCAAAAGTTGCTGTTGATAATCTTCTTAACTCAACGCAACAGTTAGCCGCTGCTTTAAAACCAGATGAAGTCGCAGAAGTTGAGCAAAGTTTAACCCCAGATTCTCCCATCGCAGCCGCCGAGGGAATTGACGATATTTTACCGGATTTCGAGCAGGTGGAAGGGTGGTGGACGGCAATTTTGAACAAAATCCGCCGACTTTTACCGGGGGGAATTAGCGAAAAAATTCCCGATTGGTTAATTACCGGCTTGTTAACAGGAAGTTTAGTCACTATCCTCTTAGTAGCCGTGATCAGTTTACCGAAAAATCCGGCGGAAATTGCCGAAAATATGCCCGAAGTTGTCTCTAGTCCCCCACCGGCAGCCGGGGAAATTATCGAAACCCCCCCAGAATTAACCGCACCAGAGGCACCGATTCCCGTCCCGATTACTAAAGCAAAACCACGATTAACTCCCGAACAAAGTTTAGTCGCAGCTATTCAAGAAGAAATTACCGATTTAACTACTCGTTATCCCACCGGGATTATTTCTACCGTAGAGGCAGATTTTTGGGCTAGTCGTCTAGTAGTTATTTTGGGCGATAATTGGTATAGTCTGGAGGCATCACAACAGGATAAATTGGCTAATTCGGTTTTTCAACGTTGCCAAAGTCTCGATTTTCGGCGCTTGGAAATGAAGGATAACCAGGGAATTCTCCTCGCTAGAAGTCCCGTTATCGGCGATCGAGTGGTGATTGTCAATCGCAGTCAACCCAGCGCTGGCATCTCCTCCGGTGAGTAGTTTTGAGCGCGGGGAGAGGGAGTTTTCGACCAAGACAGCCTCAATAATTCTCCCCCACCAGGCCACTTTTTTCCCTCGCTGGTTAGATATCTAAATATACACAAAGATTAGTGATCCCTGACTTAACAGTGCTATAATTGGCTAGGTAAAATTTTGTAACGATTTTTAATCTTGAACCTACCTGATAGTCAATGCTTCCCCCCGCCCCGAGTGGACGCAGCAATTTTGGTGCGAGAAAAATTGCTCCGATCCAAGCCAACTCCCTTAAACTTTTCTAGGGTTCCCCTAACCGCCAAAATTTTGCCCTAACTACCCAGAATTAAGAGATTTCAGATTATACCATGAACTCTGTTATTCGTCAACAGCGAGCGCTGATCACCGGAGCCAGTAGCGGCATCGGCAAAGAAACCGCCCTCGCTTTCGCCAAGGCGGGAATTAATCTGGTTTTAATCGGTCGCGATCAGCAAAAATTGGCAACCGTGGCGGCAATGGCGGCAGATTTAGGCGTATCAGCCCAAGCTTACCCCTTAGATTTGGCAGATATCCTGGAAGTAGCTCCTAGGATCGCTAAAATCGCCCAAGAATCTGGACCGATCGATATCCTGATCAATAATGCTGGCATGGGTTACACAAATCCCTTAGCTGACACACCTTTGTCAGACTGGCAGCGGGTGATCGACCTGAATTTAACCAGTGTTTATCAGTGTGTGCAGGGGATTTTACCTGCCATGCGTCAACAGGGAGGAGGCACGATCATTAACGTTTCCTCGATCGCCGCCGATAATTTCTTCCCTGATTGGGGGGCCTATAGTGTCAGCAAAGCCGCATTAGTGGCATTTTCTCGCATTTTAGCGATCGAGGAGCGGGCCAACGCCATTCGCGTCACGATTATCACCCCCGGGGCTGTCAATACTCCCATCTGGGACAGCGATAGCGTCAAAGCAGATTTCGATCGCTCGGCCATGTTAACCCCAGATATCATCGCTCAGGCCATTCTGCAAGCGGTGTTACTACCCAAACAGGCCGTAGTGGAAACGATGACCATTATGCCCAGTGCGGGGGCATTATAACCCGAAATACTTCTATTTATCAATCAATTCGCCTACAGGCCTCTTCATTATGACCATAGCTTCTTCTAACGGTTTAAACGGTAATTTAACCGACGCTATCCAAGCACGCGTGACCACTCGCCCCGATCGCAACACCCACAATGGCAAAACCGCTCAAATTCATCCAACTTCCGACGAAAACAAAGAACAGATGATGGATGCGGTCAGAAATATCCTGATCTCGGTGGGAGAAGATCCCGAAAGAGAAGGTTTATTAAAAACCCCCAAACGGGTGGCCGAAGCGATGCAGTTTCTCACCCAGGGCTATCAACAATCCCTAGAAACCCTCGTTAATGGTGCGATCTTCGATGAAGGTCATAATGAGATGGTATTAGTGCGCGATATTGACTTCTTTAGTCTCTGTGAACATCATATGTTACCCTTCATGGGGCGGGCCCACGTTGCCTATATTCCTAACCAAAAGGTAGTCGGATTAAGTAAATTGGCCCGCATTGTGGAAATGTATTCCCGTCGTTTACAGGTCCAAGAGCGCCTCACCCGTCAGATTGCCGAAGCGATTCAAGAAATTCTCGACCCCCAAGGGGTTGCGGTAGTCATGGAAGCAACCCATATGTGCATGGTGATGCGCGGGGTGCAGAAACCGGGATCTTGGACTGTCACCAGCGCCATGTTAGGAGTCTTCCAAGACGAGCAGAAAACCCGCGAGGAGTATCTTAACCTGATCCGTCATAAACCTAATTTCTTCTAGTCAGGGAGATGGGGAAATGGGGAAATGGGGGAATTCAACTAAAACCCTAAAACCCTACAACCCTAAAACCCCAACAACCAAAACCTTCTAACTCGACCGAATCTAAGACCTAATTGGTTAAGCTAAAAGCTTTGATGTGCTTAGTTTCTAACCTTGTTTTTAGGTAGGAGAATTGTCAGATTCTGTCTTTTGCACGAGTGCCTGTTGCCTCTTGCCTTCAGAAGCTGATCACTGATCCCTGAATTTTTGCAGTCGCTCTAGCAAGAGGGCGACTTTTTTGAGGTCTTTATCCCCTGGGGATCGCTCAACGCCGCTAGAGACATCAATACCCTGGGGGTGCAGCCGAGTTAAAGCTTCACTAATATTATCGGGGTTGAGTCCTCCGGCCAGAAACCAGGGCAAGGGGGGCGAAAAACTGGCTAAGGCTTGCCAGTCTAAGGTATGTCCCGTACCGCCGAGCAATTGGGGATGGTAGGCATCTAACAGTAAAGTATCGACGCTATTGAAGTAAATTGCCGACTTTTCCCAACTTTCTCTGTCTTTGATCCGCAAAGCTTTGATAATTTCCCGGTCGGGTAATAATTGCCGCAACCTTTGGCAATATTCGGGAGATTCTTTACCATGTAACTGCACACTTGTCAAGGGGGTTTTAACAATTATTTGCTGAATAATTTCCGGTTGCTCGTCGGCAAAAACCCCGATCAAATCGATTTGGTCGGGTATTGCGACGGTAATGGCGTTAATTTGCTCGATGTTGACGTAACGAGGCGAACTCGGTACGAGGATAAAACCTAAGGCCGTAGCTCCTAAATTGGCGATCGCTCGTCCTTGGTCCGGTTGGGTAATGCCGCAAATTTTAATTCGCATTTAATCTTATTCACAAAACGTTACAAAAACTGTTAAGTATTCAAACAAAAAGCAGTTTCGGGTCAAGAGCTTTTTATAATGCCCTGTGATTAACAAAATCTTATCAAGACTGGAGCGCAAATGATCCCTTCCGCCTTACTTTTAGCCACTGCTCAAACCATTCCCTGGAATTTATCCGTCGGGATTACCATGACGTTAGCTAACCTAGTAGCGTTCGTTATCGGTTATTTTGCTATCCAAAATACCGGAGCAGGTCCTGCTTTACCCTTGCCGCAGTTAGCCTCGAAAAAAAGCTTCGGTCTGCCGGAATTATTAGCTACCATGAGTTTTGGCCATATTCTCGGTGCGGGACTGGTTCTCGGTCTTTCTAACGCGGGTATTCTCTAATCAGGGATCAGTAATCAGTAATCAGTGACCGGTAATCCTCAGAGAGAGGAGTAAGGATCTGGTAGTCAGGAGAACTAAGCATAAAGAGATTTTAGGCAACTTCATCCCTATTTTTCCCATTTTTGAACTCTCAAAAGTTAATTATGCCAGAAGTCTAGTAATCGTCCAGAGCGGGTGATTATTCTGGCTGCTGGCGAGAAAATTAAGAAAGCAGTTGCCCAAGTCGAAGTTGGACACTTTGCTAACAAATAAGAAGCAGTATGGCTCTCTTATTCTTTATGTGATAATTTTAACTTATATAAGAGCGATCAATCTTTGTGTCCTTTGTGTCTTTGTGGTTCGTTCCACTCCCTCGCCAGCAGGACTGTATCTTAGAAGACATTTTACCCACCAAACCCAAGAGAGCCGCAGCTTGCCCTGAGCTACGTCGAAGGGTATTATCGTTAGGAAAAGCGCGATACTGCCCATAGAGGGGATGTAAGACCAAAAGCCTGGCATAAGTCCGTCTTGAGGCAATCCCCCGTGAAATAGGAAGCTCTCAACGACCTTGAGGGTAGTTCACCCCCGATCCTCACAAACAAAGTCCACTACTCGATCGATTTCCCGGGATGAGCGGATGCGACGACTACCGCTGCCGAGTTCGCCGCCACGACAATTGGCCCACCAACGCTCGCGACTGCCATTAACGATCGCATCAAATTCTCTAATTCTGCCACTATCATAATAACTGCGGCGATCAACGACAAAACGACCGATATTGGGGAGGCGAAATTCTTCGTAAACATTACCTTCCCAACCGCCACCAGAATTACCGTGATGGTCGTCGGTGCGTACCTCAAACTCGCCCCGACAACCATTTCTCACCACAATATTGCCGTTTTCGAAATCCCAATTACCCTCACAGGGAGCAGCGGAGCGAGTGCGGGTTAATCTTACTTGGGCCCATCGAGCGTTGACGGGACAGCGAGTAGTGCGACCGCTTTGACTTTCACAATTAATTCTCATGGTTCTGGCCGCTGCTGGCTCGCTCCCCAGGGGATAAATTAGCAACAAACCGAGACTAGATAATAAAATTTGGCGAAACATTCTCTTTATCTCCAAGAAATTCTCTAGTTTATCTTACAGGGGTATCCAGAAAATGAGTAATACTAAATCTGGTTATTAAAAACTGATTATTTATTCCCCCTTTTGCCTATTGCCTTCTGCCTTTTGCCTATCTTCACTAGGAAATTTATTTTGCACGACTACTTAGTTGCTTGAAGTGCCTTAATCAACAAAAAAGAAGGGTGATTTAACCTCACCCTTCCCCCTATTCGGTAAATTTTCTTGCCATCCTTAGAGAGCGTTACCGCGAGGTAATACTTCTTCAGGGAAGATAAAGTTTTCGTGGGGTTGGTCTTGGGGAGCCATCCAAGCTCTCAGACCTTCGTTAAGCAGAATATTTTTAGTGTAGAAGGTTTCAAATTCCGGGTCTTCGGCCGCTCTCAATTCCTGAGAAACGAAGTCATAGGCCCGGAGGTTAAGGGCTAATCCCACTACACCCACAGCACTCATCCATAAACCAGTCACGGGGACAAAGAGCATGAAGAAGTGTAACCAACGTTTGTTGGAGAAAGCGATGCCGAAGATTTGCGACCAGAAACGGTTCGCAGTCACCATGGAGTAGGTTTCTTCCGCTTGGGTGGGTTCAAAAGCCCGGAAAGTGTTGGAACCTTCACCGTCTTCAAACAGGGTATTTTCTACGGTCGCTCCGTGAATAGCACAGAGAAGCGCACCACCGAGGATACCGGCTACACCCATCATGTGGAAGGGGTTAAGGGTCCAGTTGTGGAAGCCTTGGAAGAAAAGAATAAAACGGAAGATACCAGCCACGCCGAAGCTAGGGGCAAAGAACCAGCTAGACTGACCGAGGGGGTACATCAGGAAGACACTGACGAACACCGCAATCGGACCGGAGAAGGCGAGGGCGTTGTAGGGACGAATGCCGACTAAA
>NZ_JAPZSO010000012.1:0-1535 GCF_027531715.1 Microcystis sp. LE19-8.1F
AACCGCAATGTCTTGGAATTCATGACTGAGGCGATTCGCGCCTCTAGGAGGGGCAGTGCTTCTCCCTCTGTGCTGCCCCAGGAGAGTTCTTCCACTGAGTCAATGACACTGGCTGCTTGACATCCCCCCCTGAACGGTTACAAAGCTATTTGATCGTTCGTTAAGAAAAATGACTGGAAGGGTAATATTTGGCTATGCGTTTAGTAGCATGGCGGCAGAAGAAATGTAATTGTTATGGGCAAACCACAAATCGCCGTCCGAATTCCCCCACCCCTCCTCGCCGAACTCAACCAGTACGTCGAGCGTGTTGGTAGAGGGATAGCGGAGGTCGAGAGAAAGATAGTAGAGTTAGAAAGTTTGGTTAAAGGCAAATGAGATAATATTTGGGGGAAATCAACACAATGACATTTGATCTGGTAAAAGTAAATGCCAAAGGTCAGGAATTCGAACGAGAAAAGGCTGAAGCCTCATATTTCACCCAAGATTTGGGCAACGGCATCACTCTAGAGATGGTCGCCATCCCCGGTGGGACTTTCCTGATGGGTTCGTCAACAAATGAGAAAGATAGTTATGAGGATGAACGCCCTCAACATGAGGTTACTGTCCCCCCCTTTGCCATGGGTAAATATCCCATCACCCAGTCCCAGTGGAGAGCGATCGCCGAACGCACGGATTTAAAAGTAGAAAAAGACCTTGACCTCAACCCAGCCCACTTCAAAGACCGTCCCGACAGCGATCGCCGTCCCGTCGAACAAGTCAACTGGTACGATGCCGTCGAGTTCTGCGTGAGATTATCGAAGTTGACGGTTCGGGAATACCGACTCCCTAGTGAGGCGGAATGGGAGTACGCTTGTCGTGCCAGGACGACCACCCCGTTCTACTTTGGGGAAACCATTACCGGGGAATTGGCTAACTACATTGCCAGTAATACCTACGCCGGGGAAGCGAAGGGAAAATATCGAAAAGAAACAACTCCCGTGGGACAGTTCCCTCCCAATGCCTTCGGACTGTACGATATGCACGGCAATGTCTGGGAGTGGTGCGCCGATACCTGGCACGATAATTATGATGGTGCGCCGACGGACGGAAGTGTCTGGAGAGAAAATGGTAATGATAATCGTTCTCCATTGCGGGGCGGTTCTTGGTTCTACTTTCCATTTCTCTGCCGTTCCGCTTGCCGCAACTTCTACTTCCGCCGCGACTACATCAGCTTCAGCTGCGGTTTTCGGGTGGTGTGTGGTGCTGGGAGGACTCTGTAACCCTTTTCCCCTTTTTTCCCTTTTTTCCCTCATTCCCTATTTTTTCTCTTTCCCTTTCTTTCCCGCCCAAAGGCGGGTCGATTTTGTAGGGGCGCAATGCTTGCCATTGGTGTCAACTTAAGCAAGAAGCTTAATAGACTTGTTGCGTAATAGTGGCATAATGGGGAAGAAACAATGATTGGATATCCCCTTGAATGCTGAACATTGGCCGAATATTGCATCAAGATAGACTCTTGAGAGCGACCACAGGACTCAATAGAAGAGCGTTTGAGACCT
>NZ_JAPZSO010000235.1:0-18045 GCF_027531715.1 Microcystis sp. LE19-8.1F
GGCTGGCTGAATAAATCTAAAAAACTTGTTGGATAAGGCTTTTAGACTTTTTTGACCTCAAAAAGTGCCGACCCTTGCACTGATCGGGGGTAAAATTCCGGTACTTTTTGCCTGAAAATTAGGTAACTGACTACCTCAAAATCGGTAAAACCCTACACCCCACACCCCACCCCCCCAACCCCCCCGATGTCGGGGGGGCAGGGGGGGTGGGGGTTGGGGGGGCCACACCCTGCCCCCACGAAAAACTTTTTGCCGCAAACCCTATGTATTTGCTGCCAGGGTACTGAGGCTAAATTGGAGGGCGTTGCTGATTTGAGATCTGAATCTTTTTTGGTGGTGTTTTTAAAACCTAGAGCCAAACTCGCTTTTGGATACGATGCACAGTTAGCATTCATACCTTGATTCAGCAACGCCGAAAAGCGCATTCGTTTAAGGCAAAGTGAACTGTTGCAAAAATTTCCAGACTACTTCACTAGCATTGATTGCTTGACTGTTCTTGCCCACTAGATTTTCACGGTCTCGATTGCTAAAATCGTTTTGGTTAGCCCGTCTCATGATTCGCCCTCCAGGCCAACCATGACCTCCTCCCTCAATGCGATAGAGCATGACGGTGGCATTTTGATGACAACCTGAATACTGGTAAGATACCACTTTAGTCCCATCATGCTCCGTGTCAGGAAGTTGTTCCTCTTTTGGCGTTGCCGAGCAGCCATTATTTTTGCGCCAAAATGCCACCGTCTCCGGAACTGAAAGGATTTCTCCTCTGGCACCCACTGTCATTTCTCCTCCTACCCAAGGGACAAGTCTATCCTCAGTGCCATTGATCATAAGTACGGGAATAGGTCTTTGGGGCCGACATCTAGATTCGAGGGATTTTGCCATCGTCGAACTGACAGAGGCGATCGCAGCAATTTGGTTAGCCATTTCGCAGGCTAATCTTTGGGCAAAAAACCCTCCATTGGAACCCCCAGTAACATAGATTCTTTTTCTGTCAACATTCCTCAATTTTTCTACGTCTTCAATCACGGCCCGAACGAAAGCAACATCGTCAATTTCTGGGTGAACCTCAGGGGTGTTGCGTCCGTCATTCCATTGCCCCCCAGCAGCACCTAAGTTAATGCCGTTGGGATAGACAACGAGAAAATCTTCTCTATCAGCTAAATCGTTAAACCCGGTTTTCGCCGCCATGGTATCACCTTGACCAACACCACCGTGAAAAGCTAACAACAGTGGTATGGGTCTGTCCCTAGTATAAGAACCGGGAGTGTAAAGATAGTAACTTCTTTCTAACCCTTGATTGTATAGAGTTCTCAAGACCATATCTTGATTGAGATTAACTCTCCTTCTTCTTCTCATTGTCTGCGATAGTAACTGTTCCTTTAAACTTTCTTGGGGTTGTGGCTGGCTGGCATAACAAGCGGTCAAAAATAAGAGAGTAAGCAGACATAAAAGAAAAATCATGCTTGTCATTCGCCTGAGCTTTCCAATTTTCATTTTAAGCAAATTGTCAACATTATAAGGGAGTGATTGGGTTTAAGGAAGCCAAGACCAAATTTCGATCTGGAAGAAACGCACAATCGGACTGGAAAAAGCGACAATGAAGGGTTTCATCGGCCCTTCAATCTTAGCATAGCCCGTCATCCCAGTCTTAAAAAGGTGTTTTCCATAGGGAATTTCCACCAAAACCTTCACAACTGGTTCTGAAGACAAATCGGCCGTTGTTGTGCTGTTGCCGGCCGCAGGGGTAATGGAGACAACTTTCCCCATAATGGTTTCCGTGGGATAGGCATTGAGTTTGATTTGAACATTTTTACCAATCGAAAATTGTCCGACATCGTACTCTGGAACTTGCACTTCTGCCAAGATCTTGGTAGCATCTTGCGCTGTCGCAAAGGTCTCTCCTTGATCCAAATAGCTACCCACTTTGGTGTCCAGATAAGGAGTTACTAGATAACCATCCAAGGGCATGACTAAGGTGGTGAGTTTGAGTTTATCTCGCTCTTGCTGCTCTTGTTTCCTTAAGCGTTCTAGCTCGGCACGAGCCACTTCCACATCCTGCCGAGCCGCTTCAATCTCGTCGGGGTAGGGACCGGCTAACAGTAACTTGAGCTGAGATTCACTTGTCTCCAAAACTCTTTGCTTGCTTGCTAGCTGGCTGCGTGCTTGTTCGATTACTTGTTGCTGTTGTAACAAAGCCTGGCGCTTTTCTTCCGCTTCAATTTTCTTGGTTTGAGCGTTCCTTTGGGCATCTTCTACAAGATTTAGGGCAATTGCTCCCTCTTTGTAACCTTCTTCCAGGCGAGAAGCCTCACGGAAATAAAAATCAGCTTGGGTGAGCGCGCTTTCTATTTGCTTCTTGATTACCTCTAAATTTTGCTTGTCCACTGCTACCTCTTTCTTAGCTTTATCTACTTCTTCTCGAGCTATCTTTACCTGATTGCGGGCTACTTCCACATCTTCCTTTCTTGGCGTGGCTAAAAGTTTAGCTAGATAAGATTGCTTAATTTTGACATCGCCTAGCGCTTTTGCGATTTGAGATTGCAGCGTCTCTATCGTATCTTCAATATCGACATCTTCCATCTGGGCAATGACCGTTCCTTTGCGGATTAATTGCTCGTTACCCCCTGGGAACATGACGCGAGTAATTTTGCTTTTACCATCAACTTCAGCCTGAATAGCCACCTCGGCGGGAGTGAGTAATTGCAGGGGACCTCCTGGCATAGTCCGATAAGGCAGAAAAAGCAGCGCCACCAAACCAGCTAGGATAAAAAATTTCAGATTTTTCTTCAGCCAAGACTGAAAGCCTTGGCGAGAACGACTTGAGGGCTTTTTTGAGTTCTTAGTCTCTTCTGTCAAGTTAGAAGGAAGGCCACTCGTACCTTGGGAATTCCGTCCCCTGAAGAACAAGCGAGAAATCTGTTTGCGAAAACCGATGAATACCAGGACGGAGACGATAATTATCGCTGATTCAGCCCCAAAAATTTCTGGAAAAAGTGTGTATAGACCTTTGGCAAAATTGGTAACGATCAAATAGATCATCAATAAACAAAATAAGATACTCCCCAGGCCAAAACCGACAAGCATCAATTTTTCTCTCGTCGATAAAAAACTAGGCAGATTCCGCCCCTTGATCACCATCCCCCACGCTCTGAAAGACTGAGACATAAAGTTATCCGGCAGTCGGAAAAAAGCGATCAAGAAATAATAACCATAGAGAGGCCAGAGAGGGCAGGCCATCAACACAAAAGTTACCAAAGCAGCATGGGCGAGTAAGAGGAGCCAAATATGAAATGCTGTTCCTGAACTTCTCTGTGCGTACCAAAAAATCATACCAAAGCTAAAGATAAAAAGGCGCATGATCAAGGGAGTCCCATAGATCCAGAGTTGGGCCTTTCGTGGTACGCTTTGATACTCTCTCAGGTCCACCTGGAAGTGAGGCTTGAATCCTAAAGCCAAGGTCATGCCAAACACGCTGGCACGACCGCCATAGGCAGCAAACACCGTCCCTTGAATAATACGGCCGCATAAATTCAAGATTAAAATGTCAACTAAATAACTTAGGACAAAGGGTAAGCCATCAACAAAACGCCCCACGTCGTACCATAAAACCGTCCTATTATTCCAAAAAGTCAATAGAGCAATAGGTAAAAGAGGCAGCAATAGCCAAGTTGACCATCTAAGCCAACGGTGGCAAGGGTGAGTCCAACGGGCTAGGCTAGTAAAAACGGCATCAGGGTTAGGATGTTTCCAAATAAAACGCAACGAATGCTGCTTGGATTTTTTCTTGGTTGGCGAGGAGTTTTTGTGACCGTTTCCTTCCTCGGATTGAGAGGATGGCAATTGGTTCTGATGCGGTTCTAGTAGTCCAAAACTATCAATCTGTCCAGCAAACTTCTGGTAATCTTCTTCAGTGAGACTGATATTAAAGCGTTCTTGAAAACTAGCCAAGATTTCTGGTACAGATGTCACCCCATCCATAAGTTGACATAAAAAATATTCTTCTTCTCCGAATTCAAAAGTTTCCTGAGAGATGGGATCTTGAATAAAATAACGCTTGGCCGAGGTTTGACGATCTATTTTCCTGGTGACAAGCAAATCCTCACGCAAGCAATTGGAGAGAGGCATAGGCATAGAGCTATTAATAAAAAATTATAGATATGATACTAGATTTATTTTAAAGCATAGTATATTATATGGTTAACTATAAACTCTGATAGGTCGAGAACCATTTTATGAGAACGACTAAACATAAAAACCAACTCACGGGAGACATCTATACCGTAGCATCGAAGCCGCCGATGCACCTGGGCGGCAATAGTCCACCCTCGATCAATACAGCGTTCATTAAAACTGATGTTAGAATAAAAAAGCCAACGCACCCAGGGGTGCCAAGATGGGCGAATTGGTGGTTCTCGCCAGACAAAAAGCTTGACCAAAGTAAAATACCTGACAACAAGGGCGACATCGTTTGTAAATGAGGAATCGCAACATAATCAAGTTTTGTTATCTGCTGCCGGGCAGTCAGTGGATTTAAAACAGATGCTTGTGGAGGGGAATCTGGACGGGGTTTCAAGACAGAGATGACTTGGGACTAGACAAACCCGATGAAACAAGAATCTCCCGTCAAGCTACGCTGTGACGGTGAGAGTGTCAATGTAAAGCCGTGCTTCTAGCACGGGGTTTCCCACCCAATTTTTCTGATGAATTCGGCAAACTCACCTGCTCAGATTGCGATTATTGGCATGGCTGGACTGTTCCCAGGCGCCAAGGATCTGGCTACCTACTGGCAAAATATTCTCAGTAAGGTCAGCGCCATTCGAGAAGCCCCCGATGACTGGAATCCTGCCAATTCTTGCGATGATAATGGCGGATTATATACCTGTAAAGGGGGGTTTCTTGATGATATCGCCGAATTCGATCCCCTAGAATTTGGCATTATGCCCAACTCCATTGAGGGGGGCGATCCGGATCATTTTCTCTCCCTGAAAATTGCCCGGGATGCTTTGAAAGATGCCGACTATCTCGATCGCCCTTTCAACCGTGAAAAAGCTGGCATTATCTTGGGGCGCGGCACTTACTTCAATCGGGGTTTTGGCACGGTCATCCAACATGGTCTGATCGCCGATCAAACCATAGAACTGTTACAGCAAATCGTCCCCACTCTCGATGCCGAAACCTTGGGCCGGGTCCGCCAAGAGCTAAAAGCCAGCTTGCCCCCCTTTAATGCCGAGATGTCCCCTGGATTAGTACCTAATGTGGTGACTGGACGCATTGCCAACCGCCTCGATTTAATGGGTCCTAACTACTTAGTGGATGGAGCTTGCGCTTCCTCTTTGATTGCCGTTGATTTAGCAATCCAAGAACTGTTGAGCGGTCGCTGCGACATGATGCTGGCGGGGGGAGTCCAAGCTTCTACACCACCCCAGGTTCACATGGTCTTCAGCCAACTCGATGCCCTCTCCCGTTCTACCATCAAGCCTTTTGACCAGTCTGCCGACGGAACTCTTCTCAGTGAGGGCTTGGGAATTTTAGTGCTCAAACGCCTAGCTGATGCCCAAAAAGACGGCGATCGCATCTACGCAGTTATTCAAGGTATTGGCACTGCCAGCGATGGCAAAGGTTTGGGACTGTTAGCTCCCCGTTGGCAAGGGCAGGTACTGGCCATCCAGCGAGCTTACGAGAATAGCGGCATTGATCCAGACACAGTTACTCTTGTGGAAGCTCACGGCACGGGGATGCCCTTGGGAGATAGGACAGAAATTAAGTCCCTCACCCACATCTTTGGCCAACGTCAAGGGGAGATGCCCCACCGGGCCATTGGTTCGGTTAAATCAGCGATCGGCCACTGCATTCCCGCCTCCGGAGCCGCCAGTCTGATTAAAATGGCTTTAGCTCTTTATTATAAAGTCTTACCTCCTACCCTCTGTCAGCAGCCTCACCCCTGTCTAGAGGAAGAAAAGACTTCATTTTACGTCAATACAGAAGCCCGTCCTTGGATTAACGGACAGAGCAAAGAACCCCGTCGTGCTGGTATTGATGCCTTTGGTTTTGGGGGCATCGATGCTCACGCCATTTTGGAAGAATACGATCGCTCCCCTGAGCTTCCAGAGAGGAAGCTGCCCTGTTCATGGCCCACAGAATTGTTCGTTTTTTCGGGAGAGGAGACAGCCAATCTCATTGATTTAGTTGAACAGGTAGAGCGGCGGCTGCAGTCATCCCCAAATCTGATCCTTTCTGACTTAGCTTATACCCTAGCTAACCGTAATCCTAGCCCTCACCGTCTGGCTATAGTTGCCACCGAGAAGACGGATTTACAAGCCAAACTCCAACTGGCCAAGTCAAAACTAGCAGAACCCGGGCGGACTCGTTTCCAGACTCGCAGTGGCATTTACTACGCTCAGGTACATCCGGAAACTGAAGTAGGTAAAACCGCTTTCCTATTTCCGGGAGAGGGATCTCAGTACACCAATATGCTCTCAGATCTCTGTCTCCACTTCCCGAAAGTGCGGGCTTGGTTCGACTTTTTAGACGATATATTTGGCAAAAATAGGAATTATCCGCCAAGTTACTTTATTTTTCCGCCACCCACAGGCTTGAGCGAGGAGCAACGCCTCCTAGCAGCCAAGGAGTTGTATAACCTAGATCTGGCAACGGAGACAGTTTTTACTGCTAGTATGGCTCTCTACGAACTGCTCAAAGATCTAGAAATCCAGTGTGACGTGATGGTTGGTCACAGTACGGGAGAAAATACAGCCCTGATTGCATCTGGAACTATCCAACTGGCCAGCCGCCGAGAAATGGGGCAGAAAATTCTCGAACTTAACCAAATTTACCTAGATTTGACAGCAGAAGACCGCATTCCCCGAGGGACTCTGCTCACTGTTGGTGCTGTGGAAACTGCCATTTTGGCAGAGATGGTCGCCCAATCTTCGGGGCAACTCTACCTAGCCATGGACAACTGTCCTAACCAAGCCGTTCTCTTTGGTAATGAAGATGCCATCAAGCAAGCGGCCAATCAACTCAGAGAATTAGGGGGAATCTGTACCCGTCTGCCCTTTGATCGTGCCTACCATACGCCCTTGTTTAACCAAGTGGCAGAAGCTCTCAGGGAATACTATCAGGGGTTGACTGTTGGACCAGGGCATACCCAACTCTACACTTGCGCTACGGCGGGTCCTTTCCCGCCAACACCACCGGAAATTCGAGAATTGGCCCTGAGCCAGTGGTCGAGCCAGGTGCGCTTCCGGGAAACGATTGGCCACCTCTATGAACAGGGAGTCAGAACTTTTGTCGAGGTAGGTCCTAGTAGCAATCTCAGCAACTTCGTTAGAGATATTCTCTCCCAGCAAGACTGCTTGGTTCTGGCCAGCAGCAGCCAACGTCGTTCCGGTCTCGAACAAATTCAACATCTGTTAGCCCAGTTATTTGTCAACGGTCGCGCCCTCAATTTTGCTCCTCTCTACCAATACCGGCAAGTGGACCTAGTAAACCTAGAGACTGCCTCTCTAGAAGCAGCAGGCAACGGTAGGCAGAAAAGGCTCTTGGACTTGACCATGCCCAAGATGAAACTTACATCAGCTTTTGTCCACACCCTTGAGCAGAAGCTCCCCTCGGTGCCGCCAGTGGCAACGGGTAGAGAGGGCCAAGTCCCAGAGAGTATTGAACTACCGTCAACTTTGCCGGTTTTCCCCCCAGAGAAGCCTCCTCTACAAGAGCAGATTTCTTCACCCAGTTTCTCTGCCAGCTTCCCCGATATTCGTCTTCCTGTCTTCTTGAGTCACTTGGATTTGATGGAGGAATTCCTCAATAGTCAAGCTAGGACGATCAGCAGTTTCTATACAAACCCATTCTCCCATCAGCAGCAAGAAGCGGTTGGTCTGCCTTGGGTTGATGTAGAATCTGTTCCCCTCAGCTTTTCAGAGGCTTGGCCTTTCCTAGGGGAGATTATTGAGAAGGGCGAAGGCTACCTCTACTGCCGGCGACATTTCGATCTCCACTGGGATGACTTCATTTATGACCATATGCTAGGAGGCCCCTGGTCCCATCGGCAGGCTGGTGAATTTCCCTTGCCCGTGATTCCCTTTACCGTCAGCATGGAAATTATCGCAGAAGCTGCTGCCTTTCTCTGTGATGGACAGCAATGGGTCAGTCAGGTTGACAACGTGCGTAGCTATCGCTGGCTGGCTCTGGAACAGGGATACTTGGTTCTCGACATCGTTGCCCAACTGCAAGAGCAATTAGCACCAGATATTTGGGATGTCCACGTCCAACTGTTTCAGCCGTCGCGGGGCAGCGAGCGCCGTTTAGTCTTTGAGGGTGATGTCAGGCTCACCTCTCAACTAAATCCATCACCACCAGCAACCCCTTGCCAGTGGCAGGACTCCCAACCCTCACGCTGGTCAGACGAGCAACTTTATACGGAAGGTATGTTCCACGGCCCGCGACTCCAGGGAGTCAAGCATATCCGCCAGGTCAGCCAGCAAGGGATTGAAGCTGATCTAGAAGTGATGCGCGTCGATAATTTTTTTAGAGATATTGCCAGACCCATCTTTCAGATTGATGCGCCACTTTTGGATGCGGCCGCCCAGTTAGTGGCCTACTGGGGTTCGGAGTTCTTTGGGGTGAATTTTCATACTTTTCCTTTCAGTGTTAGGGTTTTCGAGCAATATGCTCCTCCCTTGCCTGCCGGAACTCCCATCTCCTGTCGTGGTTGGTTAAGCTTTGACGGCGAGCGACAGCTTCAAGGTAATTTTGAGTTTCTCAACAGCGAAGACCTTGTGATTGCTCGCTTGGAAGGATTACTGGAAATCTTTATTCGTGTCCCTCTGGAGTATCATCAACTCCGCCGGGAGCCGCAAGTGGCCTACTGGTCCGAGCCTTGGCAAGAGGAAGTAGGTATGCTCTCCCGTCGGCTGACCTTAGTTCCCGTCAACTTTTTGGATGAATTGGGAGGGGTGATTAAATATATCATCGCTCACCTGATTTTCACCCAATCAGAGCGAGAATTTTGGTACAGTTTACCAGAGCAGGGTTCCGAGCGTAAGCAGTGGCTCTTAGGGAGTTTGGTGGCCAAGGAAACCATTCGCCAGTTTGCCTGGCAAAAATTTGACTTGGCTCTGGGCCCCCTAGACATCCAACTCTTCCCCACCGAGAGCGGTAAGCTGCAAGTGTACTGCCCTCCACTGGAGAAGATAGGAGTAGTGCCTGAGGTTTCAATCGGCCAGAATCAGAACGTTTTTGTTGCGGCTGTGGTTGAACCAAGTATTGATAATCAAGAAAACTAACAGGCAGCCTTTGACAATAGCAGCTAAGTGACTATAATGTAAACACAACATTAATTCTTGTTCAATTGTTGTTTTTGAAAAGTGAGGTTAATTAATTTATGTCTGGGAAACAAAGTTTAATTTTTAGCCAAGAAGATATCGAAGCCCAAGTAATTGCTGTCTTAGAAAATATGACGGCCGACTGGGAATTGGAGGATGGCGGCAAAATAGATACAGAGACTCGCCTCATGGAAGATTTGGCTTTTGAATCGATCGATGTGGTGCAGTTGGTAGTTGCCCTAGAAAAGAACTTTGAGCGCAAGGGATTGCCCTTTGAACAACTATTTATGAGGGAGGGAGACTACGTTGATGAACTTGAAGTGAAAGAAATTGTTGAGTTCCTGCACAAAAATCTGCAATAACTATAACAACTAATAGGAACTTGATACTCCCACGGGTAAACGCGTGGGATTCTTTGAAAGAGGATTTTTATGAATAAAGTTTTGATGCTTGGACTCGATGGAGCGACCTTCTCTCTCTTGAATCCTTTGATGGAGGATGGTATCATGCCATTCTTGCAGCAATTTGTCAAGCAGGGAGTGTGGGCAGATTTAATGTCAACCCCTAATCCTCTCACCCCGCCAGGATGGGTATCGATGATCACTGGCAGGAGTCCTGATGCTCACGGCATCCATGATTTTTTGTATCCTGAACAGGTTGGAGAACAAATCTTTCTCAAGGTCAATGACTCCCGCAATGTTCGCTGTGAAACAATCTGGTCGATGGCCAATCGCTATGGCAAACGGGTAACGGCTTTGAACTTTTTTGGCATGGCTCCTCCCCCGCCTCTTGACGGCTATTCCATCTCTGGTTTCGTCACTTGGAAGCATTTACGGAGTGCCACCCACCCCTCTCAACTAATTGATACCATCAAAAACTTGCCTAATTTTGACTACAAACATTTAGGCATGGATATCACGGAAGAAAAGAAAACCATTCAAGGCATACCGGAAGAAGAATACGAAGATTGGATCGCCATTCATTCCCAGAGAACGAAAACTTGGGCTGATTTACTCGCTTATCTGATGACAACCGATCCTACGGATTTAACTGCCATTGTCTTGGACAGTCCCGACAAGCTGCAACACTTTTTCTGGCGCTATCTGTATCCACCACTGATGGGGACTGATGCGGATCCAAAAGAGAGCCAAATTCGCGAACTCTGTATTCAGCACTATCGAGAGTTAGATGGCATGCTCGAGCAGTTGGTGAAGTTGGCAGGACCGGAAACTAATGTCCTTCTGACCTCAGACCATGGATTCGGCACGACAACAGAAGTTGTTTATCTCAATGAATGGCTAGCCCGTCAAGGATACCTAACTTGGGGGGAAACAGCCCAGACGGATACGGATGGCAAGTTAACAGCAGACAGGATGAAAGATCATCTCATGCTGATTGACTGGCAGAAGACCATCGCCTATTGCCCTACCCCTAGCAGTAATGGCATTTACATTAAGAAAGAGACTCCTCTCAATCATGGTGTTAAAAAAGAAGATTACCAGCAATTTTGCCAAAGCTTGCAGCGACAACTTCTTGACTACAGAAATCCAGCCGACGGGGAACCGATCTTTCTTGAAGTCACTTTAAACCGAGCTAAACTTGCTGGAAGACCAGAAGCGGAAAATTCCCCTGACATGACCGTCAGGTTGCGGGATGGGGGCTTTGTTTCCATTTTGAAATCCACAGAGGTGGTCAGGCCTAGAGTCAAACCCGATGGAACTCACCGTCCGGCTGGAATTTTCATCGGTTCTGGTCCTGATTTTGTCAGCGGCCAACACTTACAACCTCTATCTATTCTCGATATTACGCCTTTGTTGTTATACTGCTTGCAACTGCCAATTCCCACTAATCTAGAAGGAAGAGTTCCCCAAGAAGTTCTCAAACCTGAAGTTCTTAAGGCTCGTCCCATTAATTATCAAGACTTCTCTGACAGTTGGGAGCAGGAAAGTAACGAAGAGGAAGCAGAAATTTCTGAGACCGAAAAAGAGGCTCTTCTACATCAACTTCAGTTACTGGGTTATATGGAATAAATCTGATGGGACATCTCCAAGAATTGAGTTATAACCGTTATGATACCGATTTAAAATCTCAGTTTCCGGAGATGTCTAATGTAACTTTCTCAACTTTACCCGTTAAAGACAATGCCTACAGTTCAAGTTGATCCAGTTCACCAGATATCTTTAAACTACCAATGCTTGGGAGAAGGGGAAGATTTATTGCTTATCCATGGGCTAGGAGCTAACCTAGCTTTTTGGTATCCCGGTATCGCTTCTGCCCTTGCCCAGCACTACCGCGTGATTATTTATGACCTCAGAGGCCATGGCAAAAGTACAATATCTGACTCTGGCTATACTCTGACTCGGATGGTACAAGACCTGCGAGTCCTGCTTGAGTATCTCGAAGTCGAAAAAGTTCATCTTGTCGGGCATAGTTTTGGAGCGAGGGTTGCTCTCCTTTATAGCATTTCCCATGCTCAGCAAGTTAAGTCTCTGACAGTAGCAGATACTCAATTACAATGCTTGCAAGCCAAGATGCGGCTGCGGGATTGGCCTCATTGGCAGAGTTGGCGACAAAAACTTCTAGAACAAGGAGCGCCCCTGCCGTCAGAAGATCAGATTATTGATTTTCACCTGCTCGACCAGTTAAATACAACTGTCAATGAACTGACCAAACCTTCCTTAAAAAACCGTGATATGGGCAGAAAAGGAAAGGAGCGATGGCAAAAATTGATGGCAACTGGTGCCAAGCAAGAATTTGAGCAGGAAACTGAAATAACGACGGCTAAATTGTCACAAATTATTCAACCAACTCTAGCAATTTATGGAGAGAAGTCTCACTGTCTGCCGACTTGCTCCCAGTTAAAGAACTTACTTCCCAATTGTTCGGAGGTAATTATTCCAGAAGTAGGACACTTTTTTCCCGTGATTAAACCCGATCAATTTGTGCAAGTGATCTTGAATTTTTGCCAGAAGGACAATCGGTTTTTAGAGAGAAAGTTGTTGGTCAGTCCAGCTTTAGAAAAATAGTAATAACTACTGCTTTTCTACAACAGCATCTCCGTCACGACTTGAGAAAATTGGGAACCAACAGTCCATGTCTAATCAACAGAAAGTGGCAATTGTTACAGGTGGCAGTCGAGGCATTGGTAGAGCGACTTGTTTAGCTCTTGCTGGGCAAGGCTTTTCTGTTGTCGTCGTCGGCACCAACCCTGAGCGCATTGAGCAGACTCTCAACTTGATCAATGATAAATGCAATCCTTCTCCAGCTTCCCATCTCGGACTAGCACTAGATGTTAGAAAGGAAGCAGATATGGAGGAAATGGTCAACCAAGCAGTCGCCCATTTTGGTAACATTGACTTACTTGTTGCCAGTGCTGGATTGGGTAAAAAAGTCAGATCAGATCGTTCCCTGCCCCGTCCGACTACTGAACTTTCCTTAGATGAATGGCACGATCTCTTGGAAGTTAACCTAACAGGAATATTCTTAAGCAATCGTGCCGTTTTGCCGATCATGATCTCACAAGCATCGGGTCAGATTGTGAATATTTGCTCGTCAACAACACCCTATGGTTTAAGGGGGGAACCTTACGCTCCCGCTTATTGTGCCTCCAAGTTTGGCGTGGTAGGATTGACTGAATCCCTTGCTGAAGAGGTGCGCCCCTATGGTATTCGTGTGCAAGCAATCTTTCCTGGTTTGGTAGAAACTGGCATGATTGCTAAAACTGCATTAGCCCGTCGTTATGGTGGACTACTCACAGTAGAAGATGTGGCAGCAATTATTGTTTATTTAACTCAACAGCAAGACGATACTGTAATTGTCCACCCCCACCTACTTCCTGTTTTAGAAAGATAATCGAGAGGATTGTCAAGGAGAAGATTCAATTATGAGCGAGCAAACAGGTTCTAATTTAACCGATCAAGTCACAATTATTACAGGAGCTAGTGGAGGCATCGGTCTTGCCTGTGCCAAGCGACTCTTGAGCCAACACCATAAAGTGGTATTAGTAGATATCAATCCAGAAAAATTGGCTAGTACCGTCGAAGAATTAGTTACAATTGCTCCACCAGAGCAAATTCTCAGCTTGGTACTTAGTGTCTGTGATGAAAATGATATGGCGGCAATGGCCAGCAAGACAGTAGCTCATTTCGGGCGGATTGACAACCTCATTGCTTGCGCTGGTATTCTGCGAGTGGGAGAGGATTTGAAAACAATCTGGCAAACCTCTTTGGAGGAATGGCGGGCAGTGATTGAAACTAATTTAACGGGGACTTTTTTGAGCAATCGAGCCGTTATCCCCACGATGATTGAACAGAAACAAGGGGATATTATTAATATTTCTTCAGTTTCTGGCCGTCAAGGTCGGCCTTTCGATGGCCCTTATTGCGCTTCCAAATTTGGCATTATTGGACTGTCTGAATCCCTGTCGGAAGAGGTTTCCGCTTGGGGAGTGCGGGTACAGACTATTTTACCAGATGCCATTGATACACCTCTGTGGAATCAAAATGGCCCAAGTGTGCCTAAACCAACTTACGCTCTTCCTCCAGAAAGGGTGGCTGAGTTTATTAGCTATCTTCTGAGTTTACCTAGAGATACTTTCTTGCTCAATCCCGTCCTGATGGCTTTTAAGAGCCGCAAAAAACGTCCTAAGATTAAGTAACGGACTGGCCTAAAAATGACACCCCCGCCGATTTATCGGCGGACTTCTGCTGACAGTAAGTTAAAGCTTACTAAGGCCTACCGAGCCAGACTTCTAGCCCTCCTCGCGGGTTGTCAGTATAGACCCACTTGCCATTTTCCCTCACGGCGATTTTAGGTGCAAAAGGATTGGCCGTACCCGCAAAAAATCCGTGGGGAGTCGAAACTAAATTTCGCAAGCCAATATTGTAGGGATTGCCAAACCCGTGCTGCTCCACTGGCAGCCAGTTTTCTCCGTCATAAGTTCGCCACAATTCAAACCCACTTTGATTTTTGATGAGATTTTCTAGTCCCACTTTATCCAGATAGCGCCGCGCTCGCTCTTCCAGTTTAGTGTGATCGAACCAGGAGAGAATAACACTACCATTACAAGTTCCTAAATAAAGCCAACCGTCATGAATTCCCATGTGCCAAAAATAGCCATTAAAAAAATTGCCAAATCCTGGCTGTAGATAGCTAATAGGGCGTTTTTCGCCTTGGGGAGTCTGACGGGGGGAGCCCACCACTAGCTCCCAACTATCATCGGGAAAAATGCGGATCAATTCCCCAGGTGCAGGTCCGATGCGATTGATAATATCATACCCAGAGTTTTGAATCGCACTCCCCACATATAAGGCATCGTTGAAAACCATCATGCAGGCCGCAATCTGGTTGAGCGGGCCGCGATAGGCTCCTTGGTCAATCACCTTTACCCACTTATAGGGGGGTTGGCCCAGACAGTCACTCCGCCAAACTTGGAACCCAGTACAATTGAAAGTACCTGCGTAAAGCTGATCTCGAAAAGGACAGACAGCAAACACGGCTTCATTGGTCGGATCACCAAAACCGTTAAGGCTACAGGGCTGCCATTTCCCTCCCAGAGGATCACTGCTTTCGTAAATAATGGTGTAGTCTGAGGTATTGTGCTTACTGTTGCGAGAGCCAGTAGGTGAAGTAAACAACTTGCCGCGAAAGGGGACTAAAAACCGGATGCTGGTAATCGGCAGGCCGACAATACCATATTCAGAAGCAGGCTGGAAAGTCTCTCCATCTTCAGACCGTAAGATTAAAGCTCCAGGCGCTCGGCCAGGGCAGGTACTCGCCACATACAGGGCTGGCTGGGAATCGGATTCTCCTTGGAAAACCATCATGTGGCGGTAGCCCATCTCCCTCGGCACCATTCCCCCCTCACTGCCCATTACCATTGGAGATTGGTACACATATCGCCATTCTTCGGTCACGGGATTGTAACGCCAGATTTGGGAGCGTCGATCTACTTGCTCATATAAGCCCTCCACATCATCGGGACATTCAATTGGCCAGACCTCAAGCCCCCATTCTTCAATGCAGCGATGCAATTTGAGCGCACAGAGCAGAGAGCGGGTTGTACCCACAAATAAATGATCTTTAAACCACGCCATAGAGTGGGCGTGAGTATTGTGTCCATCGCCGAAACCATTTTCGCATATCTTCGAGAAATTGGGAAATTTCAGTCCTGCAGGAGGGGAAGGGTCAAAGGGGCGCTGTCTAGGCGAAGTAACCATATTTGGGATACAATAAGTGACAAAGTTAAGGAATATTATTATAACTCCTAAATTTACTCATGTCGGCCACCCCACCCTTATTTATTCTGGCTTCTCCCCGTTCGTTTACTTCTCTAACCAGCGCCATGTTAGGGCAGCACCCAGAAACCTATGGAGTCCCAGAAATCAATCTTTTTTATGCTGATACAATCGAAGATATTCTCCAGCGCCTGAAAGATGAAGGACAGGCTCGAAAAACCCACGGACTTTTACGCACTATTGCCCAACTCTATGCTGGAGAACAGAGTTTCCCTGCCATTAAAATGGCTCATCGCTGGCTCATGCAACGTTCCCATAAGACTGGAGGAGAAGTTTATCTCGAACTGTGTGAGAAAGTTCAACCCCTGTGCATTGTCGATAAGTCTCCCGCTTATTCTCTATTTATTGAAAATCTTCAAAGAATTCCCAAGACTTTCCCTGATTCATACTACCTCCACCTCGTCCGCCATCCGCGAGGACAAGGAGAATCGGTCATGAAACTGGTACCGGAGGTTCGCATCGGCAAAGCCCCTAAAAAAGCTATTTTCGGAGCGCCAAAAACTCCTAACCCAACTATGCTTAACACTCTAGATCCCAGCCAAAAAACTGCTGTGATTGACTATCAATTTCTCTGGTATCGGATGCAGAGCAGAATTATGGAATTCTTGGAATCTATACCATCCGAAAAACAAATGCGGCTGCGGGGAGAAGATTTGTTGGGCAATCCCCCTCTTTACTTTGAGAAAATCTGTCGCTGGTTGGGCTTGTCTTGGAATGAAGCAGCCTTTGAAGCGATGTTACATCCAGAAGACTCCCCTTTTTCTTCCCCGGGTCCTTTGGGAGCGCAATTTGGTAACGATCCTAACTTTTTAAAGAACCCGGTTTTCCGACCCAAAAATATTACCTTACCCAAGTTAGAAGGACCTTTACCTTGGCGTTCAGACGGCAAAGGATTCAGTCCAAAAGTGATCGAAATGGCTCAGTTTTTAGGATATGATTGAAAGCCCTAAGTTCGTGGAAGTGTCAAGATGCGATTAATTTCATCGGTTTTAAAGCCGACGGCCATTGGTCGTTGTACCTGAGATAAAACAGCTACATCATACAACTCATCGATGACCCCTTCAATCCGCAGCCAATGGGTGATCTCCCCTCGATGTAGATCGACTACTAACAACCCACAGCGAGGCTCAGTTTTCCTAAGACGCAACTCCTCCTCTAAGGGTAAACCAGAAAAGGTATGGTTATGCCGGGGTTGAGATAGTCCGAGAACAGCGAAGTCCCCGATAAATGCTAAACCCCGCAAATAGCCAGGGCAGAAAGCAACTGGCTGGAAAACGCCGTTGCCGTCTAGATGGCCAAACTCTCCCCTCCCAGAGTTGAGCAGCCAAAGTTTATCTCTATACCAGCGGGGTGAGTGGGGCATCGACAGTCCCGCGATCATGATTTCATTGCTAGTAATGTCGATAACGCAGCCTCCATCTTGGCGAAAGTCTCGCCAGCCATCCACACTATCGCTCTGGCTAATGGCAGTCACATATCGGGGGCTGCCATCTCGCAAAGCCAGTCCATTGAGGTGGCAACGGTCTTCTGCCACTAGCTGAGAAATAAAAGTCGGCTGCCACAACGGGACAAAACTATACCTTTGACTTACCGCTGCCAGACAACTGAAGCGGGTGTTGACAAAGATAACTTCTCCTGACTGGTCAACTGTTAGGTCGTGAATATCTAAGTCCCCAGTCACGTAACTCATTTGAGGTATGAAGAGGCGATCGTAGCCATTATAACTCTGTCCCGGTTCTAGGGCATTCTCTAAGCACCAAAGTTGATAGAGAGAACTTAAATAGAGTGTCGTCCCATCAGTCCATAAGCCCATACAGCGATCGAAATTTCGTTCAAAGACTGACAGCCGACTTTCATCTGTCAGTCCGATAAAAAATAGTTTACCCGCTTGGTAAGTCGTGAAGGCAAGGCTTACCCGTTGCTCTTTTAACCAAGTGGTAAAACCTCTCGAAACAATCATGTTGAGGGGCTGAGAGGAGTAGGAATCAGTTGATCGCTGACTTGACTGCATTTGTATCTGGCTCCATTCGTAACAAGTTAAGCTATTGAGCAAGTTTTCAAGGGGGTTTAAGCAGTGGATTGAAAGAAAAATTGCTCAAACTCATCGTGGGCTCAATTTTTCTTGTCTCCCATTCAGAGGCTAGAAGAGAACGTTGCCCCCAACAACCAAGTCGGTGGGGGTGAGGTTGTTCACTGTCACTAGGGTAGTGAAACTGCCCGCTCCGATCGCACCATCAGGGTCAATTTGTACCTGGACATTGACCCCTTGCGGTCGGAACCGCAGATAGCCATCACTCACAGGATTGCTGCCTTGGTAGTTGAGACTGCTAAATAGTTGGGTCAAAACTAAGGTATCGCCAGTGGCAGCGAAATCACTGATCACCTCAGCACCGGTACCCCGATCGCTCAAAGCCTGATAGGTAAAG
>NZ_JAPZSO010000152.1:0-15081 GCF_027531715.1 Microcystis sp. LE19-8.1F
GCAAAAGTCAAAAGGGAAGAAAAATATGTGTACCTCACTAGCTTATAGCGGTGTGCAGTCGTATTAGGTACAGTGTCACAAGCTATAAACCATGCTAGGCAAAGCTTGGTCTGTATCTCACTCAAGCGCTTACCGCTATAGAGTTAAATTGCTATAAATTATTTTATTCATAGATAAAAAGCTATAAAAGTCATCGGCAAAAACAGCGACATCTTTGTCTGGATTGCCCTGTATTATCTGTTCAAGAAGCCCCCATTAAGCCTAACTGTTAATAGGGTGAATTAGATTCCATAGGTGTCAACCACTGGGAGATAGTTTCTAGTTTTTGACGGATTTGATCGAGATGATCCTGCACGGGTTGCAGGAAAGTTTCGTACTGTTGTACCTGAGTTTTTAAGCGCAATAATGCCAGATTAGCATCGTGCCATTGTCGCTCCTGTTCCTCAAATTCACGAGTTTTTTGCTCTAAATCCGACCATTGACCGTCAATACTATCTCTGGTTTTTTGTAAATCCTCTTGTAGTCGCTTGATTTCTGCTGCTAAGCGTTGACTTTCTTCGAGATTATTTTGATAATCATCAGCCAACAGAATTAACACTGGTTCAAAACTACATTTTTGGGCATCTTCTGGGGATAAAATTCCCTGTCTCCGTTGCATAATTTTCAGGTGTTGAGAGCGAATAGCTTGCCTTTCCCGAAGATTACGTCTTTGTCCAACTAAAGTTTCCGTCAGCATTCCTTTTCTTTCCTGTTCCTCGGCTAATTCTTCCGCGAAATTGGCTCGCTCAGATTCATCTATTCTGGCCATTCTTGCTTCTAATTCTTCCACGGTTTGGGATTGGAGAGTTAATTCTTCCTCTTGGTCGTTGACAAAAATTTCCAAGCGATCGAGGTCTGTTTGTAAATTGTTAACTAAGCTCTCCAATTCTTCTAAAGGCATTTTTTCAAGAGCTTCTAGATCGATTTTACCATCAAAATCTAGGTCTTGCCCTTGGGCGAGACGAAGAAGCATTTGTCGGTTAGAATCAGTGGTTTGTAGGGTGAGGTTAAGGTGTTCGAATAATTCCTGTTTTTGACTCAGAATAGTTTCTTGTATTTGCAATTGTACTTTAGCTGTTTCCAAAGCACTGCGACTCATCTGTAATTCCCTAGAGCTTTGTTCGAGATGATTGAGCATTTGTTCGTTGGCGACCTGACGATCTTCTATCGCTTTTTTCTGCTCCTCTAAACTCTGCCAACAACTATTTAAAATTGTCTGTTGTCCCTGCACGGATTCAAGAGTGGAATGGAGAATTGGTGAGGGAGAATTGCCCTGGTCGTGATTATTAGCTAAACGTTCCGCTAGGGAGCGAATAAATTGTTCTTGTTCTGGGGAAAGATTGGGGGAGGAGTTGAAATTTATTTGTCCTTCTTCCAGGTTTCGCTGTTGCTCCTTTAATTGTTGTTTTAGCGTTTCCAGTTCTTGTCTTTGGTGATCTAAATACTGGAATTCTGCCTCTATTTGCTCAATTTGCTCAATTCTTGCCTCCATTTCCATTTTCTGGCGGTTGAGAATCTCGCTTTGATAGGTGAGGGATTGTTTCCACTGCTCGATTTTCTCTTGATCTTCCTTGCTGCGCTCCATCAAACGGGAAATCTTTTGCAGTTGCCGCACCATCTCCGCTCCCGCTAATTCTGGGTTTCCTTGCAGTTGACGATTATTGCTCAAATTCACCAAGAGAAGCGCGCCTTCACCCCTGGAGTTAGTTTCATCGTAGGTTAGGGTATCGTTCCCCGGTATGGCACTCCACGTCTGATCGTTATGCTGACAAGCCAATAGTTTCAATTCGATTTTGTAACCGCCGATAAAACCTTTAGTCTGTTTTTTTACTTCTGCAAGGTATAGCACGAGTAGTAGTCCTCTATCATAAAAGTTTTTGTAATTGGTTTTAGAGAGACTTGGCGCTCAAGACTAGGAGCAGCCCCTCCATGGTTTTAGTCTACCCATCTGATCCCTAAAAATTTTTAGTTTCTGTCATTTGAGATAGTTTCTCTTTTTGATACATACATTTGTTCTCAATTTTCCCTTTTACCCAGAAGAAATTTTTTGAAGATTTTTCAGGGCAAACTTACTGTCCTAGTCTCAAAAAAATCGCCAGTCAAGCTCATCAATCGGCTCGTGTTTTCTGCCTCTTTTCTCCTCTGGCTGAAGTTTGAATCAGCTGACCACCCATCTAAATGATCGGTTAAGACACCATGAAAGCCAGAAGCAAGGCGAAGAAGCTAGGAATTTTGTCCTGAAAATTGCCCAGTACAGTTTGAATGCAGTCAAGCTTACTGAAAAATATGTTATGGCGCTTTTCACGTTACTGAGGTATCGACAAGTTTTGCTAACAAAGGGTTTAAGCCCCTTGCCTATGCCTCATTCTGATGAAAACTGCTATAGTGCTTTTCACGTTACTGAGGTATCGACAAGTTTTGCTAACAAAGGGTTTAAGCCCCTTGCCCATGCCTCATTCTGATGAAAACTGCTATACAATTAGCTTATCATATCCATTGTTAGTGACAAGAGGAGGGAATAAGTTCTCCTGGACTAAAAGAAATAGCGTCTGGTGGGGGAGATTCCGAGAAATTATGCAAGGAAGCTTAAATGAGATTGACACTCGCAGTATCTTACCATTGATTGAATTAGGACAAAGAACAGGAGAACTATTAATTGAAGCCTCCGCCCTTGCCTGTGCAGGGAGAGGATGGTTCTTGTTTTTTGTCAACGGTCAAATTGCCAACGGGAGCGAGTCCGGCACTCTTCCCCTCACCCGTTGGCAAGATTATTTATATCCCGACAGAATCAAAGTTAGAGAAGAACTAGGGGACGATAACCGGAGAGAAATCATCAATATCCCTGAATACGCCTATCTATGGCAATTAATAGCCAAGAATAGCTTAACTCCCCAGCGAGGTCGAGAAATTTTGACGGCGATGATTCTCGAAACCCTTTTCGATTTGTTTAGTTTACCAAAAGGTGACTTTAGCTTTAGTTGGGGGACGGCGATCGCTCTTCCTCTCCTAACCCGAGAAATCAGCCCCTTAATTCCCCAAATTGCCAGACAAAGGCAACAGTGGCCACAATTTTATCCCCAGAGCCAACACCTCAACCAGTTGATCACTCTCAGCCAGCCGGAAGAATTAGAATTGGTTTTGCCGGGCCGAAAGTAATCTCAGTCAATGGGCTAAACGCCGCCTCACCCTAGGGCAACTATCGCGCTATTTAAAGCGAGAACCGATAACAATTGCCCGCAATCTTTATCCCTACGCCCAAAGGGGCTGGTTGCGTCTGGTGGATAACCTGAGAACTTCTGGGGGAGATAGCCAGGGAAAACTAATCCCCTCACCTCGGATTCTGTTCATCGATGACGATCCCAGCATTCGTGAAAAAGTCGGGATTATTTGCGAAAATTATAACTATTCCTGTAGTATTTTGGGTGATAACCTAGAATATCTCGGTCAAGCTGTAGCGCTCAAACCCGCTCTCATTCTCTGCGCTATCGCCCTGCCCAAACTAGACGGTTATCAACTCTGTCATCTCTGGCGACAAACCAAAACTTTGCGGCATACCCCGATCATTCTGTTAACCAGTCAAGAGGGTCTGCTGGCAAGGGTAAAAGCCAAAATGGTCGGGGCAACCGATTATTTAAGCAAACCTTTCAGCGAAAATGAATTATTACTGCTGCTGGAAAAATACGTTCAGGGGGATAGGGGGGTGGGGAGTGGGGAGACGGGAGAAAAAGCTGACGGAGTAGCGGCTGACGGCTTCAAGATAACTGATAGCTGAAAAAAATTCCTTTGGCTAGTCGTTTTTGACAGTGGAATTGGGAAATATAATATAGAGATGAAGCCCGAAAGGGTCAATCAAGTCCTTGTTTAGAGGGAAAGCCCGTCATAAATTTCAGATTGTTTTGGAGGCAAAAATGGGAGCAATTTCGGAGCATCCGGTCAACGGGAACTATTATCGGGCATATTTAACGCGATGTGCCACTAAAAACGACAGAATCAGGGTTCCAGAGGATACTTTATCTCTGCTAATTTCTGAAAGCCTTGTAAATCAAGACTAAAAATATAGTTGCACATCGCGTTATTTATCTATTGTTGTCCTTGCGATCCTAGCTAGGTAGGGAGTTATGAGTGAAATATTGCTGGTAGAAGACAGCCAAACGCAACGGGAATGGATCTGTGATCTACTCCGCAAGAGCGGCATTAAGGTCACGAGCGCCAAAGATGGGGTAGAAGCACTCGAACATATTCAGAGGGTTAATCCCGATTTAGTCGTCCTCGATATCGTCATGCCCCAGATGAATGGTTATGAGGTGTGTCGTCGTCTCAAGTCGGATCCAAAAACCCAAAATGTCCCGGTGGTCATCTGTTCCTCGAAAGGAGAAGTTTTTGATCGCTATTGGGGCATGAAAATCGGAGCCGATGCCTACATTGTCAAGCCCTTTGAGCCAATTGAGTTCATTGGTACTATTAAACAACTGCTGCGCCGATAAAATTGCCTTCGCCGCGGACAGTCTAGCTATGGTATAGGTCAAGACAGCTAAAAACGCCGCCCGAACCATATAGTTGCAAGAGAACAAAAGCAATGCTTAACAACGCTGATTTTTTTGCCGGTAACGCTCCTCCTCCCGTCGGTGAACTGCACTTGCGATTCTATCTACCCTCTCAGGACGAGTTTGCCCTTAGTGCCGTGGGCATTCGCGAGGTGATGCAGCAACCAATTGATCGCATTACCACCATGCCCAATGCTTCACCCTTGCTCCTCGGCGTGATCAATCTCCGGGGTCAAGTGATCTGGGTGGCGGATCTAGGACAATTTTTGGGGGATAACAAGCGCTTAAACACCGAACGAGCCGAAATTACCGTAATTGCGATCGAAGAACAGGAAACGATACTCGGTTTAGCGGTGGAACGTTTGGGAGATATGGAATGGCTTGACCTAAATAAACTAGGTAGTGCCGCCAGCATTCCCGATCAGATCGCTCCATACGTGCGGGGAGAGTGGATTCTGGGCGAAGAATCCCCAAAAACCTTAAGACTACTCGATCATCTGGCCCTACTCCGTTCTGCCCGTTGGGCGGCTTAAAATCTCAAAAAAGTAGCAGCAGATGATGATGATGATTTATAGCCATTCTTTCGGGAAATTACTAACTACTTCACCACTTTAACTTTACTAGGGGAGAGGCAAATGCCGTCAGGGACAGAATACGCAAAACTCTATGGACAGGCTAACAGCGCCTATTGCCAGGGCAACCTTGAGGATGCCGCCGTGATTATCAAAGACATGATCGCCAAGTATCCCGAGGATGCTAATGTCATCCTTTTACAGGGTCACATTCATCTAGGACTACAACAATACAGCTTGGCCAGGGAACGTTACGAAAAGGTGCTGCAATTGGCTAAAAATTTCCCCACTCGCTCCGATCTGGTGGATTATGCTCGACGGGGTCTTGATCGGATTCGGCAATTGCCTTTTGAAGACGAGGATGAAGATTTTATGATCGCTGCTACGGAAGCCATTGCCTACAGCGAGGCCGACTTCGATCCGGGTCAAGGTTTGAGCAATTCTCGGTCTGGGGAGTCGCAAGCGGCTGACCCCGATTGGCAAAATGAAGGCATGGATGGGGATAGTGATCTTTTCAATGAGGGGGATATCGGCGGGCCGACGGTGGCAGAGTTATCCTCTACCGACACTATAGGGGAAAGCACCTTTGTCATTGACCCGGAACCGACCCACCGACAAGCGGCAAAAACTGGCCGTAATCAGCGCAGAGTCACTCAAAAAAAATACGAGGAGGAGGACACCAGAGATTTTAGGGAACCAAAACGCAATGATGAGGATTTAGACGGTTTTTCCCGAATGGGTGCGACGGGTATGACCCACGGTCTAGGAGATTCAGACCTATTTACCCGTTCGGGAGAGGAAGCTTTAAGTGGTGGTTTGGCCACCGAACCCAGTGAACCCCTTAATGCCAGTTCTGGTGTGGGAGAGCCTAGTTTTAATCCTTCCCGTCCAAACATACCCGACGATAAGAGAGATGGTCATCTCCCCGCCGCTTCCGAGCGCTTGCTCAAGCCAGTGGTGGAAGTCAATCCGGGCAAATTAGCCTTTTTCGTCAATGCTTCTTTAGGCAAAAAGCAACTAATTTTAGCGGCTTTAGCGGGCATTACCCCGGTGGTGTTAATTTTTGCTGTTAGTATCACCTCTTGGCTATCTTCTCTATTTGCTGCCAAACCGGCCCCAAATCGTCAGGAAAAAACCGAAAAAGTTGCCCCGAAACCAGCCCCAGCCAGCCTTTCCCCCTTTAGTCAACTTATCCTTACCAAGATGTTAGTAACGGGTGTGGGAACCTTTGCCGTGACTTGGCTAGGCCTACAGTTGCTAATTAGTCAGATTAAGCGCAGTCTCAACGATCTGCAAAGCCAATTCGATCATCTCTCGGAAGGTAATTTTAACAGTAAAGCGACGATCTACTCGGAAGATGAATTCGGTCAACTGGCCAATCGTTTTAATCAGGTAGCCCGGGTAGTGGTTACTACCACCAGGGCAGCCCAACGCCGCGCCGCCGAAACGGAACGGGAACGGGAAGACCTACAACGGCAAGTGATTCGACTTCTCGATGATGTGGAAGGAGCCGCTAGGGGGGATCTGACAGTGGAAGCCGAGGTAAGCGCCGATGTTTTAGGTGCGGTGGCTGATGCTTTTAATTCGACTATCCAAAACTTGCGCGAAATTGTCCGACAGGTGAAAAAAGCGGCCAAACAGGTGAATCAGGGTACAACCGATAGTGAATCTTTCGCCCGCAATCAGTCCAGCGAAGCCCTGCGGATGGCGGAGGAATTGGCCGCAACCCTTGATTTGGTACAGATGATGACCGACTCAATTCAAAGGGTGGCAGAAAACGCCAGAGAAGCCGAAGAAATCGCCCGCACTTCCTCGATTGCTGCCCTGGAGGGGGATGATTGCGTGGAAAGAACCGGGGCGGGAATTAGGCAAATCCGCGAGACAGTATTGGAAACGGAGCGAAAAGTGAAGCGTTTGGCGGTAGCGGCGCAGGAAATATCGAAAATTGTGGCGGTAATCTCTCAGATTGCCTCGCGGACTAATGTATTGGCTGTTAATGCCTCGATTCAAGAGACGCGAGCAGGAGAGACGGGCCGGGGTTTTGCGATTGTGGCCGATGAGGTGCGTCAGTTAGCCGATAGATCCGCTAAATCTCTTAAGGAAATTGAACAGATAGTTTTGCAAATTCAAGAGGAAACGGCAAAGGTAGTGGAGGCGATGGCGGAGGGGATTCTACAGGTTAAAGATGTCACCGAGCGCTCGGAACAGGCGAAGAAGTCCCTAAAAGATATTATCCAAGTTTCTAACCGTATTGATATGCTGGTGCGCTCAATTACCGCCGATACGGTCAAACAACGGGATAATTCCCTCCATGTCGCCCAAGTTATGCAGTCGGTGGAGTTAACCGCTCAGGAAACTTCCCAAGAATCCCAACGGGTGGCGGGTTCTCTGCAAAAATTGGTTAGTATCTCGCAAGAGCTGCTTTCTTCGGTAGAACGGTTTAAGGTAGACTCGGAGGATAATAAATAATCGGTGAGCGGTAATCAGTGGGTTATTGATTAGCTGCTATCCCTTAGAGTGAGTAAAGTTATGCCTAAACTTAGTCTCTGCATGATTGTCAAAAATGAAGCCGAAAATCTCCGGCGCTGTTTGGATAGCGTGAAAGAGGTGGTGGCTGAGATGATCGTTATGGATACAGGTTCGACCGATGATACGATCGCTATTGCTAAAAGTTACGGTGCCATAGTTCCTAGCTACGATTGGCAGGGTAATTTTTCCGATGCCAGAAATGAGGCTTTAAAATATGTTACTGGCGATTGGATTTTAGTCCTTGATGCTGATGAGGAATTAAATCCGGCTATCGTACCGAAAATGCGTCGAGCAATCGAAAAAGAGGAAAATTTAGTCATTAATTTAATCCGCCATGAAATCGGAGCCGTACAATCACCTTATTCTCTAATTTCCAGGCTATTTCGCCGACATCCTCAAGTCACTTTTACCCGTCCCTATCACTCAATTATTGATGATAATGTGGCCATCTTATTAAAAAAAGAGCCTAATTGGAAAATAGTTGAACTGCCAGAAATTGCTATCTTTCACTACGGTTACACCGTCGATAAAATAGCCAGCTTAGATAAGTTTGCACGGGCAAGAAAAGCGATGGAGGGCTTTTATAAACAACATCCCCACGATCCCTATGTGTGTAGTAAATTGGGAGGGTTATATCTGAAGATTGGCAGGGATAAAGAGGGTTTTAAGCTGCTTAAACATGGTTTAAAATGCCATGGCTCTAATCCGCATATTTTATACGAGTTATATTATCATCTCGCTAATTATTATTATTCAGTGGATGAATTTAAGAAATCAGCCGATCATTTTATCAAAGCAATCGAGCAGCCAATTTTAGATCAATTAAAACTGGGTGCTTATAATAATTTCGGTGGGCTATTATACGAAGCAGAAAACTACGAAACTGCCTTATCTATCTTTGAGAAAACCGTAGAAATTGATCCTAGGTATGCCGATGGTTACTATAATTTAGGACTGGTTCTCAAGCAACTGCACCGGCTACCAGAATCGATTAAAGCTTATAAAAAAGCTCTCAAGTTAAACCCCGATAATCCCGCTATTTACCAAAATCTAGGGGTTGCTTATATAGTTTTCGGTAGTTATAATGAGGCGATCGAGATTTGGCAAAAAGGCCTACAATTATTGAAAGATCAGGGTAATGTCTCTCGCGCTGAAATGCTGCAAGAAACCCTAAAAGCTCTGGGAGCAAGTTGATTGAAGGATGAACAATCCCTATTGAATCATCTTCTTAATCAAGGAGGGTTAATGATGAAATAGCATCGAAAACTTAAAGATAAGGGAGATTCAGTTAACTAAATTTATATTTATCTATTTTTATGCTGTTATACTACCTTCAGGACAACTACCGATTCAGCCTCTAGGAAGGAAAACAATAACTAGGCTAATCTGATCAATCACCATGAAAGTAATTTAATTTGTGAGAATTTATCATAAGTTGGCCAAAATTTATCTGGCCATTGCTTGATCAGCTGGTCAAAAAGGCTTCATAATTCAAGTTCCGCTTTGACAAAATCGGCAGTTTTATAGAGAGAAAACCCCACTTTAGCGGCTATCATCTGCATAGCGCGATTATCCCTTAAAATTTCCCCTTCAATTCCCTCTAATCCTTCCTTTTTGCCAATAGTGACTAAACGCTGTAGTAATTCTGTACCAATACCTTGACCTTGATAGTCATCCCTAACTAATAGGTCAAATTCCGCCACATTAACGCCATGCAGTTTATTTAAGCGTCCTATAGCGATAATTTCTGGCTCTTCCGTCTGATCTTTATTAATCTCTACCACTAAAGTCATTACTCGATCGTAGTCAATAAAACAAATGCGCGTAAGACGATCATAAGCGGTTTGGCGATCGAGATTGACAAGATGAAAATAACGATAATAAATGGTTTCTTCCGAGAGATAATGGTGAAATTGTCGCACTAAAGGCTCATCCGCTGCCCGAATCGGACGAATTAGCACCTTTAAGCCTCTTTTCGTCGTCCAAAGCCCTATATAATGTTCGGGATAGGGACGAATCGCCGGATGAGATAACTTTTCTGGGGGAGTAGTTGGATGATGAAGAAGGATAGAGGCGGAAAGAGCGATTAATTGCTCTGAATCGGCAAAAAAGGGATTAATATCGATAGTTTTAATGCGAGGTTGTTCACTAACCAGGTGGCTAAATCTAACGATTATTTGCTCCAAATTCGCCAAATTAAGCGATTTAATCCCATTTAGTCCCTGAAAAGCCCGATAAATCTTGGTTTTTTCTAAAAGTCGGCGCGCGAGATTAGTATTTAAAGGAGGTAGAGCGGTGGCGTAATCTTGAAAAATATCGACTAAACGGCCACCAGTACCAAAAATTATCACCGGTCCGCACTGATCATCGTAATTAGAGCCGATAATTAACTCATATCCTCGATCGATTTCTAACATCGGTTGAATAATCACCCCGAGAAAATGCTCCCCACCCACTTGTGCGCTAACATTAGCTTCGATCGCCTGATACGCTTGCACCACTGCCATGGGGGAAAAAAGCGGCAATTGTACCCCACCCACCGCGCTTTTATGGATAATCGTCCTCGAATACAGTTTCATCACCACAGGATAACCGAGAGATTCAGCGAGATTAACTGCTTCTGCGGCACTTTGGGCGATTTTAGTGACAATAACAGGGATTCCATAGGCTTTCAGTATATCCAAAGACTCTGGCTCACTGAGAATTGTTCTATCCCCTGCTTGCTCGATAATCTGGCTCACTAAAACTCGATCGGAGCCATTTTCCTGAGAATTGGCTAAAATTGGCGTTTGATAAAGACCGCGCAGATTCTCCTCATATTTCCAGAGCAAATTAAACACCCGGGCTGCCGAATCGGGATAGCGATAGGTGGGGATACCCTGCTGATTTAATAACGCTACTCCCTCTGCAATGCCCTCTCCCCCCATCAAACTTGCTAAAATGGGTTTTTTGCTATTTTGAGCGATTGAGGCGATGCTACGGGCAATTTCTCGCAGATCGGTGTTAAAGCGGGGCGAGAGAATCATCAACACCGCGTCGGTATGTGCATCCGCTAAAGCGATCTCTAGGGCGCGAGCGTAGCTATCGGGATCGCTGCCGCGACGCAGATCGATGGGATTTTGGGGGACGATATCTGCGGGAACAAGAGGCGCTAGTTGCGCGATCGTTGCGGGGGTAAGGGTTGCCAGTTGTCCATCTTCCGCCAGTAAAGCCGAGGCCGCTAAAAGAGCGGGAGCCACACCATTGCTGATGATTGTCAAGCGTTTTCCCCGGGGAAATCGGGGAATTTTCGCTAAAACTTGCGTGATATTCAAGAGATCGGCCAGTCTTTGTACTTCCACGATGCCACAGCGAGCAAAGGCAGCGGAGAGAGTTAGCTGATCGCTGGTCAATTTGCCAGCATGGGAAAGAGAAGTGGGGTCAAAGTCGGTACTGTGGCGACTAATGGCGATAATTGGTTTATTTAGGGCAACTTCTCGGGCCGAGGACAGAAAAGAGCGGGCATTATTGAGGGATTCCAGGTAGATAACGATGCTTTTGGTTTGGGGATCGTCTCCCAAATAATAGAGTAATTCGCCCCAATCCACATCTAAAAGGACTCCGAGAGAGATAAAGTGACTAAAACCGACATTTTCGCTTAAACTCCAATCAAGCACGGCAGCAGCGATCGCACCACTTTGACTAATCAGGGCAATTGAACCGGGTTTCGGCAGGATGGGGGAAAAGGTAGCGTTAAGATTTTGACTGAGATTGCAGATTCCTGAGCTATGGGGACCGATAATGCGTAATTTTTGACCAGCGATCGCTTTAATTTCCCTGAGTAAATTTTCCCCCATCTGGCCGGTTTCCCGAAAACCCGTGGAGAGAATCAGGGCGCATTTAACCTGTTTTTCGACAGATTGGGCGATAATAGCGGGAATTTCGGGAGCGGGGGCGGTGATAATTACCAGATCGAGCGCCGCCTGGATATCCTCTAAACTGCTATAGCTGGGAAGATCGAGCCAGTTTTCGGGGTGAGGATTAACTAGATAAAGACGGTGCTGACCGGGATTATGATAGAGATTATTTAAAAGAGTGCGATCGAGTTGGGGATTTTGGCGATTAAATCCCACCACAGCGATGGTTTTTGGCTCAAAAAAGGCTCTTATGGTTTGATGTTCGCCACCACGAGGCTCTAAGATGGGATTTAACATAATTGACGCTCCCAAGAACTTTAAAAACCCACTCCCACTTCCTACTTCCCACTTCCCACTTCCCACTCTCTATACCTTTCAAACAGGATTTAGTATAAAACATCCCCACCCGATCAACATTTTCCCCAAGAGATCTAGTAAACTAACTGATGCTGTAAATATTTAGAGACAGACGATGGAACTGGAATATCCCGAGGATTTGAGATACCTAGAAACCCACGAATACGTCAGACTCGAAGGTGAAATCGCTACCTTGGGAATTAGTGCTTTTGCCGTCGATCAATTGGGTGATATCGTGTTTCTAGAATTGCCCGAATTGGGAGAGGCACTGGAAGTAGGTAGTAGTTTCGGCACGATTGAATCGGTAAAAGCGGTAGAAGATCTTTATCCTCCCGTCTCGGGAACCGTAGTCGATCGCAATCAAGCGATGATTGACTCCCCCGAATTAATTGCCGATGATCCCCACGGGGAGGGTTGGTTATTAAAAGTGCGGGTAGAAAATCCCGATACTGCCTTGGCTGATACCCTCTCCGCTAGTGAATACCGCGCCCAAGTAGCAGGGGAAAGTTAACTAATATTAACAACACGGAGCCAGACCCTCACACTATCATAATCATAGACAGAATTGAAAATCCAGGAAGCGATCGAGTCTTCCTGATTTTTGTCTCTAAACCGTGCTGAGACGAAATTCTTGCCCGAATCGAGTGAGGTTTCACTATTTACCCAATCTATGCTAAATCCTAATCTCGCGGCGATCGAACTTTCCCAAGAGGAGGTTCAACGCTACTCTCGACACATTATTCTGCCCGAAGTGGGCTTAGAAGGTCAAAAAAAACTAAAAGCCGCCAGTGTTCTCTGCATCGGCACCGGGGGACTCGGTTCCCCGCTTTTACTCTATCTAGCGGCGGCTGGCATCGGTAGAATCGGTATTGTTGACTTCGATATCGTCGATAGTTCCAATCTGCAACGTCAAATTATTCACGGCACTTCTTGGGTAGGCAAACCGAAAATTGTTTCCGCTAAGGACAGAATTCTAGAAATTAACCCCTATTGTCAGGTGGATTTGTACGAAACCCGCATAAGTTCCGAAAATGCCCTTGACATTTTAGCCCCCTATGATGTAGTCATCGACGGGACGGATAATTTCCCCACCCGTTATCTGACTAATGATGCTTGTGTTCTTCTCGACAAACCCAACGTCTATGGCTCAATTTTCCGCTTTGAAGGACAAGCAACCGTTTTTAACTACCAAGGTGGTCCCAACTACCGCGATCTCTATCCCGAACCACCACCACCGGGGATGGTTCCCTCCTGTGCGGAAGGCGGCGTTTTAGGGGTTTTACCCGGAGTAATCGGCACAATTCAAGCCACAGAAGCCATTAAAATTATCCTCGGCGCACCGGATACCCTCAGTGGTCGTTTACTGCTCTACAATGCTTGGGAAATGAAATTCCGCGAGTTAAAATTGCGCCCGAATCCCATCCGTCCCGTCATTGAAAAACTAATTGATTACGAACAATTCTGCGGTATCCCGCAAGCGAAAGCACAAGAAGCAGCAGAACAGCAAAACATGACAGAAATGACCGTAGTAGAGTTAAAAACCCTACTTGACAGCAATGCCGATGATTACATTCTCATCGATGTGCGTAATCCCAACGAGTACCAAATCGCTAAGATTCCCAACTCGGTGTTAATTCCCCTACCCGATATCGAAAATGGTGCGGCAATTCCCAAAATTAAGGAATTAGTCAACGGTTATCGTCTCATCGCCCATTGTAAGATGGGGGGACGTTCCGCTAAAGCCCTCGCTATCCTCAAAGAGGCAGGTATCGAAGGAATTAACGTCAAAGGTGGTATCAGCGCCTGGAGTCGCGAAGTCGATTCCACTGTACCAGAATACTAATTGTGGCTCTTGGGTGTTAGGGGTTGGGGTTTTAGGGTTTTGGGGTATTAGTTGAATTCCCCCATTCCCTATCCCCCCATCTCCCTAGGGTTGATTCAAGGTAGGGTTGATTCAAGGTAGGGTTGATTCAAGGTAGGGTTGATTCATGAATCAACCCTACCCCATTCCCCATTCCCCCATTGCCCGTGAATCTGTTAAGATCAGGGCGAGTTAGCCTTAAAATCTTGGGTGTGAGCAAACAATGAAAAACCATATTAAAAAAATTGCTAGTTGGAGCGCAATCGCTACTATTTCCCTTGGCTTAGTAGAAATGAACCGAACAGCGATCGCATTTGGCAACAATAATCAATTTAGTGCCTGTATCAGTCAGATTGTCCGCACGGGAGTGAGTCCCCAAGATGCCGCCACCGCTTGTTCAGAAGCATTAATTCCTAAAGAATTATCCCGGTGTGTGGTGATGATTAAATCCAAAACTCCGATCGATGGTAATCTGGCTCTGCAAGCTTGTTTTCAAGTGCGTCGTCCCATCGACCTAGGTAATTGTGTGGTCGATATCCATCGCGCTGCCCCCTTGTTTGCCGCTAATTCCCCCAAACAAACGGAAACAGAAACAGCCAAGGAACCCGATAAATTAGGGATTTCTAGACAGATTTTAGATTCCTGTCGTCAAAGTTTATTACCGGGGCGCTTTTCCGAATGCGTTATCGCTGTCAGTCGTGATGTGGACAAAAATAACCCCTCCCAAGCTTTACAAACCTGTTTAAGTGCCGAGGATTTCCCTAGAGATCTATTCCCCAGTTATCCCCAAAATCAAGACCAGAGACTTTAATCAAGATTATTTCCACGAATTTGCCAGGGTCCCTACCCAGACTCGTAGGGGGGTAGGGAAGGAATTAAAACTATGCCTTTAAGTTGGAATGAAATTAAAAATCGCGCCATCGCTTTTCAAAAAGAGTGGGAAGGAGAGACTTCAGAAAAAGCAGAATCTCAGTCTTTTTGGAATGATTTTTTTAATGTCTTTGGCATTTCACGGCGTAGGGTGGCCAGTTTTGAGCAACCGATAAAAAAAGCAGATAATAAACAGGGTTTTATTGATTTACTCTGGAAAGGAACGATTTTAGTTGAGCATAAATCGAAGGGGAAAGATTTAGAAAAGGCCACACAACAGGCTAAGGATTATTTTCCCAATTTAAAGGAACATGAGTTACCGCGTTATATTTTAGTCTCGGATTTTCAACGGTTTAAATTATATGATTTAGATTCGGGCAATCAATGGGAATTTGAATTAAGCAATTTTGTTG
>NZ_JAPZSO010000231.1:0-6564 GCF_027531715.1 Microcystis sp. LE19-8.1F
TCCCACTGACGACCGAGGTAGCAGAAGACACCTAGTAAGAAGTGGAAAATGACTAACTGGTAGGGACCACCGTTGTATAACCACTCATCTAAGGAAGCAGCTTCCCAGATGGGGTAGAAGTGGAGTCCAATCGCGTTGGAAGAGGGAACAACTGCACCAGAGATGATGTTGTTTCCGTAGAGTAGAGAACCGGCTACAGGCTCGCGGATACCGTCGATATCTACAGGAGGAGCGGCGATAAAGGCGATGATGAAGCAGGTGGTGGCGGTGAGCAGGGTGGGGATCATGATCACACCGAACCAGCCGACATAAAGACGGTTGTTGGTGCTGGTGATCCACTGACAGAACTGCTCCCACAGGGAAGCGCTCTCGCGCTGTTGTAGAGTGGTGGTCATTGGTTTATGATTCCTATTAAGTTATCGAGGTACGATTGATTTATGATGTCTCTATCTTAAACAGTTTGTAACGGTTTGTAAAGAAGTTTGACGATATTGTTACTTATGCTATTGATAAGTTTAGCTGATATTAGAGGGGGGAAAAATAGAGAGTCCTTACTCATCGGGAAGTTTTAGCATTGGCAACAGATGAGGCTATTTTTTGAGGACGGGGAGCTATGTCACCGGCAAGGCAGCCTTTCTTGCACTTCATCCCTGGAAGTAGAAACACCTTTTCAGTTAAGTACCTAAGCAAAATTAATTACACATATCTAACCCCCTCTTGCCTTTTGCCTCTTGCATGAGTGCCTATCTTTACTAGGAAATTAATTTTGCACGACTACTTATCAGTGAACAGTTATCAAAGAGCCGGACTGATAACTGTTCACTGATAACTGGTAGCGGTGCTACAATTAAAAGAAAAAGTTTGCTCCAAGAAAACCATGCAACTAGAAGAATACTTTGAAGTTTTTGAGCCAGATGACATCCGCATTAAAGGACATCGCATTGGGATTGAGGATGTCATCAACTACCATTTAAAAGGTTATACTTCCCAGCAGATTCTCCAAGAGTTACCCAGCTTAAACCTAGAGAAAATTTACGCTACTCTCACCTATTACTATCAAAATAAGACCCTGATAGATGCTTATCTTCAGCGCCTCCGTGACTGGCAGGAAGAACAATACCAGCAGTGGTTAAATACCGAGCCATCCCCCCTGATTCAACGCCTAAGACAACTAAAACTAAAACGGAAACAGCAAGAACTAAACCTCGCATGAAAATCCGGTTTTTGTTAGATGAAAACTTATCCCCAGACCTCAAAATATCTCTGTTGCGATTGAATCCTAATCTCGATATTTTGCGAGTAGGTGAACCCGATGCACCACCACTGGGAACTTTAGACCCAGAAATCCTAGATTATGTTGCGTCATTTCAACGGTTGTTAGTTACCAATAATCGTCGCAGTATGCCTGGACACCTGAAGAACCATTGGGATAAGGGTGGACGTATTTGGGGTTTACTATGGTTGCGCCCCAGTGCTAATTTAGAAATCTGGGCAGAAGAATTATATCTGATTTGGGAAGCATCCGAAGCAGAAGAATGGATTGACCGAGTTGATTGGATTCCCTTTTAAATCTTCGCTATTTTTCGATCTTACCAGCGATCGCATTTAGCCTTGTTTTGATTCCGGTCATCCACTGGTTAAACTCGGCCGATTGCCAGTCGATAGCTTCCTTCCGTAGCCTTATCTCTTCCGTTGTTTTTTCGGTGGCTTCTAACCGGATATTTAATTCTGTAATCATCATTGCCTCAAGTATCTAAGTAGTCAGGCAAAATTAATTACCAGCCACAGAGGGCTGAAAGCCTTGCTAGACAAGGATCGCTATGGGTAAATAATTTTACCCAGATACTTATGGATTCTTTACGGCAGGGAACTTGACATATTAATCAATGGGAATCAACCTCTTTACGGAAATTTTGCCGTTGACATCCTCACCACCGTAAAATAGACGGCGATTACCAATCCCGACGATTTGGTTTTCCTTGCCACCGTCACGCACCCAAAAACCATGAAGCGTTTTTTCCTTTTAGCGATCGCCTTACTGTTGGTGTCCTGTCAGAACCTTCCCGCCTCAACCTTGGCCAATGCCCGCACTTGCACGGTGGTCAGGGGTTCGGTACACGACGGGGACACGATTAGGGTCGATTGTGACGGAAAACAGCAGAGAATCAGATTCGCCTGTGTCGATGCCCCAGAAATCAAACAGGAAAACGGCATCGTTAGTCGTGACCACTTGCGATCGCTTCTTAACCGGGCAAATAACCAAGTCACTATCAATGCTATCGATACAGATCGCTTCGGGCGTACCGTAGCCGAGGTGTACGCCAACGGTCAGCTAGTTCAACTGCAGCAGGTAAAGGACGGTATGGTTTGGGCTTACGATCGATTCAAGGCTGACTGTCCCAGCTGGAAGGAAATCGAAAGGGCTTTTAAAGAAACTCGATCGAACCGCAAGGGAATTTTCGGGGGAAACCCGATGCCACCCTGGGAATGGCGACGACGGAATCGCTAGTTTTTGATCTGTAGAGATAGAAAAATTCCCGGAGGTAAACTATGAACAGAGACATCATTACTGGAATGGACGGCGAGATTTATTCCCGTCGCGATCTGAGTCGGGAATGGGGCGGAGCGATCGATCTGGGAACCGCGAGAACCGGCAAAAGCTTCGAGGTTGACGGTCATTTAGGGGAAACTAATCGCTGCGGCGTTTGGGATAGTGTGGACAGACTAAGATTCAGGACTTCGCGTAACCTTCGTTTGGAACTCGCCACCGACCCCAACGTGATCACCGAGTTAGTCCGATTCGATAGTAAGGGTGTCGCCACCGTCGTCGGTTCGGTTGAATACGGCGACCGACTGTCTCTCAATTTAACACCGGGTCGCTACGGCCTCAGCTTCTTTGTCGAGGGAGATTTGATCTCCTATCAGGTTAATGCCAGTTTCATTTAGGGCTGTTTAAAGATCAAGGATAGCGACCGCCGAAATCAGCAAAGACCGTTCAATTTCCCCAAAACAGCCTGATGTTTCTGCCGCGCTGACCTTTCCTCGGTCGATGTGCGCTGGCACTGTCTCAAACTTTTGCCGATGGTTGATAGGTCAACTTTCAGAGTAAGCCGTTTCTTTTGAACGTAATCCCGCCAATTCTCCCGCTCAATAGCATCGAGTTCTTGGCAGATGTCAGCAGTCAGCCGATAATCCACACTAGGAGCCAAAACTTCCCCGTCAAAGTGACCGCCGGCATAGCAGCCGGGGTTATGGCAGCGGGGCAGTTTATCCAGGTTGGAGTCAAAACCATCGATGACAAGGGCAGCGAGATAGTGGTGGACAATCCCACTGTCATGACAGCAGAAGCAATTCCAGTCGGGCTGCCAGATTTCTACCTCCGCTCCTGGTTCCTTTTCGGGGCGCATCGGCTCCCTGGGGAGTTTTTTCAAGATTTGTTCCCCCAAACTAAATTGTTGGTAATCGCCCAGTCCGCAAAAGCTTTTCTTGTCTCCCACTCTTCTGGTGGTCCCCCTTGGGCTACAAAACGACCTTTTCCTTGCCGTATTTCAGCAATCCACTCCTCTCGTTTGGAATGGTTCTCCCAATCCCTTTCTTGTAATTCAGATTGAAACATCTCGTAATACACGCGGGAACGTTCTTTACCCGCGCCGTTCTTGCCGGCCAGCCATGCTTCGATGTCGTGGATGGGTGGGTTGAAGTCTTTCACCTTCTCCCTGACAAAATTGAAAAATTTCTCTCTCGCCGTATCTGAGAGAGATTTAATAAAAATCTGATAAGAATCTGGAGGAACGACGGAAGCTTTGACTGGTAAGGTTTTTGATGGGGTCAAAGTCTCCATTTTGTCCAACGAAGTCTCCATTTTGTCCAACAAAGTCTCCGATTTGTCCAATGAGTCTCTATTTTGTCCAACAGTCTCCGATTTGTCCAATGAGTCTCCATTTTGTCCAAGAATTACCACGACACCGTTAGGGGCTTCCCAGTCGATTAGTTTCTTGTCTTTGAGTCTCTGAATCCCTTTGTAAAAAGCTGCTTTGCTGATTCCAAGCTGTTGGCTAATCTCTCTTTGGTGTAGAGTTATTTTCCAGCCAGGAGCTAGGCGAATCCTCAAGTAACAGTAGAGTAGGGCTGTTGAAGAAATCAGACCGCACTGGTGAAGGGCGATCGCCTCCTCTAAGGTCATTCGATAGTGTTGCTGTTTCATCATCTTGGCTAGGTAACGTTTCTCTCCCCGTAGTCTGCTTACTACTTACATCATTACCTCAATATATCAATATGTCAATATCTAAAAGGATAAATGTCTGAAGTGCTATACTGGTTAAAAGTTATTGAGGTAAACAGATATGGGGTTTCCTGCGGTCATAGACAAAAGAGCGGAACGAGAAAAATATGGTGAAACCAAGAAGCAGAAGCAGTTTATGCTGACTGAATCTGCCAGCCACATCCTGGACAGGCTTGCCTTTGATCGCCGCGTGACTCGTTCTGAAGCAATTGAGCAACTGATTAGAGAAGAAGCCGAGCGAAGGGAGCTTTCAGAGGATTGGAAGCAGGAATCAGTATGATTTGGGAAACCAGCGAAGCGGAAGAATGGATCGATAAGGAGAAGGAACTGTACTTCTACAGCAACCTAGAGGCGTTAATGGCTGAAAAAGGCTTAAGCATCGCCGAACTGTCGGAGCGGACAGGTGTAGCCCAATCCACTATCAGAAGTCTGATCAGGGGTAGGCTCAAAAGGCTCGACAGTATCAGCACCGGCAAACTAGCCCAGTTTTTTGAGTGCAAACTGGACGAACTCTATGTGATGAAGTGGGAGTAGGGAACGGGCGACCACCTAACCAATACCCGTTGGAGTATTGTGGAGTTGGAGAGGCGATCGCTGTTCTTAGGGAGCAGTATGTGGTGGGGACGGTGACGGCTAAGATTGTTCAGCCAAAGCCTGATGAACTAAAAATATTTCCCTGATTTTAAAGGCTTATTTTGCTATAATAGGAAAGTAAAAATCCTGAAAAATTTAGAGTTAAATAGGAGAGATAAAATGGTTAATGAAATCAGTATTATTATCTCCAAAAATCCCGATGGATATTCGGTAAAATTTCCCGAATTAGAACTAATTAATCACCAAGATAGCTCTCTAGAAAATATTTTAAATCGACTCAAAGCGGTTCTAGAAACTCATCTAATTTCTTCGGATATATTCCCTGAAGAAAAACTATCTCAGCTTCCGTCTGAAGGTAAGGAAATTATCAAGTTTGCGGGGATTTGGGAAGATATTCCTGAAGAAGATTTTATAAATTTTTGTGAGGAAGTAGAACAGCGTCGTCAAAATTCTTTATCGCGGAGATTCGAGATTTGAAACCTTGTTTACTTGATACTGATATTCTTTCTTTGTTTTTCCGCAATCATCCCCAGGTCGTTCATTCTTGTAATTTATATCTCCAAGAATACAGACAATTAAGTTTTAGCTTGATTACTCATTATGAAATCTTGAGCGGTTTAAAACATCGAGATGCCCAGAAACAACTTGACAAGTTTTTGGAATTTTCTCGACTGAATCAAATTTTACTTTTAACCGAAGAATGACAACATCAGCTAAAATTTGTGCCGACTTAAGGAAAAAAGGGACTCCTCTTGACGACATCGATCTCTTAATTGCAGGAGTAGCTATAGCGAATAATTTAGTATTAATTACCCATAATCAAAAGCATTTCAGTAAAATTGAAGGGTTAGAATTAGAAGATTGGACACTATAACTATTCTGGAAAGATTTGGCAGCTTAAGTAGTTTGGGCAAAACAATAATCCTCGTTGTCTAAAACCAGAGACTTCCTAAGTAGTCGTGCAAAATTAATTTCCTAGTAAAGATAGGCAAGAGGCAAAAGGCAAGAGGCAAAAGGCAAGAGCGGGTTAGATATGTATAATTAATTTTGCTTAGGTACTTACTTCACCATTAAGATAACTGATACAATTATGATAAAATGTTAATAAATGAGCAGTAAAAATGAAATAAAATTAAGGGAAAAATTAATTATGCAACTAGAAGATTATTTCTTATTTATCTCCGAAAATGATATTAGAATCAAAGGTCATCGCCTCGGAATTGACAACGTACTCTTTTATTTCTTGGAAGGCTATACTCCAGAAGAAATAAATGCTATCTATCCCGATCTAAGTCTAGAGAAAATCTACGCTACTATTACTTATTATCTCCAGAATCAGCAAAAAATTGATGCCTATTTATTGCGCCTCCAGAATTGGCGAGAGACTCGCTATCAAGAATCCTTGAAAAATCCTTCACCTCAACGAGAAAAGATGAGAAAAATTAAACAGCAAAGGCAAGATTCTATCAAGGTATGAAAATCAAGTTTTTACTGGATGAAAACTTATCCCCCCGATTGAAAGTCGCTGTCTTAAGATTAAATCCAGAGATCTAAGTACAGGACAAAAATTGTAGGGAATGAAGAAAATCCCGATGATTAGGCAAAGAAGGGTTAAGAATCAGATGACGAAGATGGTCAAAACCTAAGCGAAAAAGACTCTTAGCACGACGACCGTGTTTCTTGAGGGG
>NZ_JAPZSO010000120.1:0-22356 GCF_027531715.1 Microcystis sp. LE19-8.1F
ACAGACATGGCTTTTTTTCTCCCCTCGCTCTACGGCACTCACTGCTTTCTGTCTTAAATCATCACTATAGGGTGCTGCCATGAAAGCTTCTCCTCATTTCTTTTTCTCTATTATGTCCTAACTATCCCGCTCTTTGCTATAGAACACAAGTCCGAGCATTTGTACTAAAATATCTAATAGACGGCTAACTGCTATATTTTCTGATGACGATATAAATAGGGTTTGCTGAAAAAGTTTTTCGTGGGGGCAGGGTGTGGGGTGTGGGGTGTAGGGTTTTACCGATTTTCATCTGGTCAATTACCTAATTTTCAGGGAAAAAGTACCTGAATTTTCCCCCCGCTCACTCCCTAAGCCGGTACTTTTGGATTGACAAAAAGTCTAAAAGTCTTATCCAGCAAGGTTTTTAGATTTATTCAGCAAGCCCTAAATAGCAAAAACTATAGACGAATAGCTATGAGCTTTGGTGAAGAATTTGAATTACTGCTGCGGGCCCGCTATCCTCTCATCTATGTTACCACCCTAGAAGAGGAACGTCTCGAAAAAGCGATCGCCGATATTGCCAAACAGAGCCATAACCGTGCTGTCTATGTCTGGGATTTTGTGGATGGTTATCAAGATAATCCCAATAATGAGAACTTTGCTCGGCGTAATCCCCTCCAAGCTCTTGAATTCGTCGAAAAGCTGCCGCCTAACATCGCCGCGATCATAATTTTACGCGATTTCCAGCGCTTTTTAGAAGATATTTCCATCGCCAGAAAATTGCGAAATCTCGCCCGTTCTCTGAAATCTCAGCCCAAAAACCTAATTATCGTCGCTCCCGAACTGTCTATCCCCTCGGATCTAACCGAAGTAATCACCGTCGTCGATTTTCCCCTCCCCAGTGGCGAAGAAATTAAACAGGAAATCCAGCGATTAATCGCTGCCACCGGACAACCCGTCAAAGAACCACTCCTCGATGAATTAGTGCTTTCTGCCCAAGGATTATCCCTAGAGAGAATTCGTCGGGTTTTAGCCAAATGTTTAGCCAGTCACGGCAAAATTGAGCCAGAGGACGTGGAATTAATTTTGGCAGAAAAACGCCAATCAATTCGTCAAACCCAGATATTGGACTTTTATCCCGCCACAGAGCAGATTTCTGACATCGGCGGCCTAGATAATCTCAAAGATTGGCTGATTCGTCGCGGTGGTGCCTTTAGTGAACGCGCCCGCGCCTACGGTTTACCCAATCCCCGGGGTTTACTATTGGTGGGAATTCAAGGGACGGGTAAATCCCTGACAGCGAAAGCTATTTCCCATCATTGGCACTTACCCCTACTGCGTCTAGACGTGGGGCGTTTATTTGGCGGATTGGTGGGAGAATCGGAATCGCGCACCCGTCAGATGATTAATCTCGCCGAAGCTTTAGCCCCCTGTGTGCTGTGGATAGACGAAATCGATAAAGCTTTCGCCGGAGTGGATGGAAAAGGCGACGGGGGAACCACCGGGCGGGTTTTCGGGACTTTTATCACTTGGTTAGCCGAGAAACAATCGCCGGTTTTTGTCGTCGCTACAGCTAATAACATCCAATCTTTGCCCCCAGAAATGTTGCGAAAAGGACGCTTCGATGAGATATTTTTTGTCGGACTACCTAGCCAAAAGTCCCGCGAGGAGATTTTTAGCGTTCATTTGGGGAAAGTCCGGCCCCATAATCTAAAAAGTTATGATATAAAGCGACTAGCCTACGAAACTCCCGATTTTTCGGGGGCAGAAATCGAACAAACCATCGTGGAAGCGATGCACATCGGGTTTAGTCAAAATCGCGACTTTAGCACCGATGATGTGCTTGAGGCCGCTAGTCAGATTATACCCCTAGCCCGCACTGCCCAAGAACAGATTCAATTTCTACAGGATTGGGCTAAGTCCGGTAAAGCTCGTTTAGCCTCTCGCGATGATCGTTTTAATGTCAATCCTAACAGTTAATTTAGCACCAATATGAAGCGTTTATCTGGTTTATTGCAATTTATGCTCGGTTTTGTCCTGGGAGTGGCGATTTTGGTCGGTGGGGCTACTGCTGTCGCCTATATGCTTCTCTCTGGCATGAATTCTAATCCTCCTAAACCCGTCTTTACCGAGGAGAAAAAAGAGGAAACTAAGGAGGAAAAAACCGCCGTCAAACCTTCTCCCATCCCTAATACTCCCGTCCAAGAACAATCCCAAGCTGCGGTGAAAGAGTCTCCCAGTGCCCCAGCGCCAAAAGCTGCCCCGAAACCCAGTCCCGGGGCAACAAAAAAAGAAACCACATCCGAGGGTTATCAAGCGCGGGTGACATGGCAAAGCGGTTTAAGTCTAAGGGCTGAACCTACCAGTCAATCGACTCGTCTCGGCGGTCTGGATTATAATACTAAAGTCAGCGTGGTGGGAACCAGCAGCGATGGCCAATGGCAGCGCGTACGTCTGTCCGATGGTCGCGAAGGTTGGATTAAAGCGGGTAATATTTCCAGAGTCCAGTAAATATTTAGCTACACTTCGCTTCTCATCAGGATTTTAGGCTTCTTTGTCACCCCGTCAGAGCAAGAGCAAAGCACAGACAGAAGCGAAGCATAAACATCTTCAATGCTGCTTTTGAGAAGGAGACGGGTGGCTAAAGCCTCTATAATAAGTAGCCATAGAGATGCCGACAACTTCCCCTGTCGATAGCGAATAAGGAGAAAAAAAACCCAGTGTTTGTCCTCAAAGGTTACGAGTATTTTCTAGGATTTCTGCTCGCTTGCAGTTTAGTACCAATCCTATCCCTAACTGCCTCCAAAGTCCTGCGGCCTAGTGGTGGTGGTCCGGAAAGACGCACCACTTATGAATCGGGGATGGAACCGATCGGCGGTGCTTGGATTCAGTTTAACATTCGTTATTATATGTTTGCCCTCGTTTTCGTGGTTTTTGACGTGGAAACCGTCTTTCTCTACCCTTGGGCAGTAGCTTTCAATCAATTGGGCCTATTAGCTTTTGTAGAAGCACTGATCTTTATTGCTATCCTTGTGGTTGCTCTCGTCTATGCTTGGCGGAAAGGAGCCTTAGAATGGTCATAACGGCCATAATTTTCCTTATTTTTGACTTTTCATAAGAGGATAACCCGATGAGTCCCAACCCTACCAGCGAATTTAAGCAAATTATCGAACAACAAAGCGAAAAAATCCTTAATCCCATCGAACGCACGAAAGTTACCCAGGATTTATCGGAAAATGTCATCCTTACTACCGTTGATGACCTGTATAACTGGGCGCGTTTGTCAAGTCTTTGGCCGATGCTATACGGTACAGCTTGCTGTTTTATCGAGTTCGCAGCCTTGATTGGTTCCCGTTTCGATTTCGATCGCTTTGGTTTAGTTCCCCGTTCTAGTCCCCGGCAAGCCGATTTAATCATCACTGCCGGTACAATCACCATGAAAATGGCCCCCGCTTTGGTGCGTCTGTATGAAGAAATGCCGGAACCTAAATACGTTATCGCCATGGGTGCCTGTACGATTACGGGGGGAATGTTCAGCAGCGACTCCACCACCGCAGTTAGAGGGGTAGATAAACTTATCCCCGTGGATGTCTATATACCCGGTTGTCCCCCCCGTCCGGAAGCGATTATCGACGCGATTATTAAACTGCGGAAAAAAGTCGCTAACGAATCTATTCAAGAACGCGGGACTGTCCTCCAGCAAACCAATCGTTATTACAGCACCACCCATAAAATGCAGGCTACGGAACCGATTCTTACGGGTAAATATCTGCAATCGGCCACCCGTCAAGCCCCTCCGAAAGAGTTACTAGAAGCCACCGGGATGCCTGTTCCCCCCGCTCTTTTGACCACGAAACAAAAGGAAGAAATCTAAATGACTGAAGAAACGACAGCTATTGTGCAAGCTGGCCCCACTTCGATTTGGTTAAGCGAAAATGGTTTTGATCATCAAGCTTTAGAAGCTGACCATAGTGGTGTGGAATTGATTAAAGTAGAAGCAGAATTTTTAATTCCTCTGGCCACTGCTTTATTCGCTTATGGCTTTAATTATCTCCAATGTCAGGGCGCTTACGATTTGGGACCGGGTAAAGAATTAGTTAGTTTCTATCATCTGGTCAAAGTAACCGATAATGTCGATAGTCCCGTGGAAGTGCGCTTAAAAGTCTTTCTTCCCAGAGATAATCCCCGGGTTGCCTCGGTTTACTGGATTTGGAAAGCAGCTGACTGGCAAGAACGAGAAAGTTATGATATGTTCGGCATTATTTATGAAGGACATCCCCACCTGAAACGGATTTTAATGCCGGAAGATTGGGTCGGTTGGCCTCTACGCAAAGATTACGTTTCTCCCGAATTCTACGAACTACAGGACGCTTACTAAGTCGAGAAATTAATCACTAATATCGGGTTAGAAGATATTTCTAGCCCGATTTTTTTGAGATTTAGGGACAAGATAAGCTATTGACTATTTAGGGCTTGCTGAATAAATCTAAAAACCTTGTTGGATAAGGCTTTTAGACTTTTTTTCCCTCAAAAAGTGCCGACCATTGGAGTGATCGGGGGGAAAATTCAGGTGCTTTTTCCCTGAAAATTAGGTAACTGACTACCTCAAAATCGGTAAAACCCCACACCCTACACCCAACCCCCCCGATGTCGGGGGGGTTGGGGGGGCCACACCCTGCCCCCACCAACAAACTTTTTGCCGCAAACCCTATTTAGTCAGTTAAATCTACATTTCGTAGCCAAACTTATTGGCATCTACTTCTTGTAAATTAATATCGATTAAACCGTATTCTAACCAGCGTTGGGAAACCTTGACCGCCATGGCAGGATCCGACTCCAACGGTTCCCCCCATTCGTGGTCGGTTTCGGGATACATTTTAGTGGTGGCATCAATTCCCATTCTCCCCCCCAAACCGACCTTTTCGCTGGCAAAATCGAGGCTATCAAAGGGGGTTTCCGGGAGAATAAACACATCGCGAACTGGATCCACTTTAGAACTAATTGCCCAAACCACTTGCCGGGGGTCGCGAATATTAATCTCCTTATCGACGACGATGACAAATTTAGTATAGGTGAACTGGGGTAAGGCACTCCAAAAAGCTAAGGCCGCTCGCCGCGCTTGCCCTGGATAGGCTTTATCAATGGAGATAATCGCCGCTTTATAGCTTAAAGCTTCCATGGGTAGGAAAAAATCCCTGATTTCCGACACCTGTTGCCGTAAAATCGGCGTATAAATACGATTAAGAGCGATCGCCATCATCGCTTCTTCCTTGGGAGGACGACCGCTAAAAGTGGTTAAATAAATGGGGTCGCGACGATGGGTCATGCAGTGGAAATGAATCAGGGGTGAATCTTCCACACCGCCATAGTAACCCATGTGATCACCAAAAGGTCCATCTGGCAATACCTCTCCGGGAGTAATTGTTCCTTCCAGGACGATTTCTGCGTCGGCCGGCACTTGCAAATCGAGGGTTTTACATTTGGCTAACTGTACCCCAGAACCGCCGTACAATCCCGCAAACAGCCATTCTGAGAGATCTACGGGGATAGGAGTGGCGGCGGCCATGATAATCAGAGGATCGACCCCTAAAGCGATGGCTATTTCTAATTTTTTGCCCATTTGCGCCGCTTTTCGCAGGTGACGCGCCCCACCGCGCACGGATAACCAGTGGACGGTCATTGTATTGTGAGACTGTAGCTGTAAGCGATAGACACCGACGTTAGGGGTTCCCGTTTCGCAATCTTTAGTAATTACTAGCCCTAGGGTGATAATCTGGCCTGCATCCCCCCGATAGGGGCGAATCATCGGAATTTTCTTTAAATCTACTTCATCCCCTTCTAAAATCACCTGTTGACAGGCAGGGAAAAAGTTACGGTTGGGTTTCGCTTTCAGGACATCAAACAACACTTTACCAAAATCGATCGCTTGGGAGAGTTTTTTCGGCGGTTTCGGTTGTTGCAAGAGGGCGAGTTTTTTGCCTAAATCTTCCAATTCTTCGGGTTTATTCAGGTTCATCGCCCAACAGATGCGTTCTACCGTTCCCATCAGGTTAATAGCGACGGGAAACTCGGCCCCTTGCACGTTTTCAAACAGTAGGGCTGGTCCCCCCACCTGTAGCATCCGATTAGCGATCTCGGCAATTTCTAAATCGGCAGAGACCGATGCACTAATGCGGCGTAATTGGCCACGATCTTCTAAAAGCTTAATAAATCCTCGTAAGTCTCTAGCCATGATGAAGAAATGTAAATAAATCCCTCTCTCTATTATCTCTTAGGGCGGCAGTTTCTGTCGGGGATAGTCACCGTTTTGAGAGTTTGAGGCGATTCTCGTCTAGAATTAAGTAAAAAAATCCCCATCTCGCCAGCTTCATTCCTACCCCTAAATTTATGCTTATTCAGCCAGGAGGTCAACATGATTAAGGATATTGAAATTAGTAATTTTAGATGTTTTGAGCATACCAAAATTGAAGGTTTTGAGCGAGTTAATTTAATTGGTGGTAAAAACAATTCAGGAAAAACTGCCCTATTAGAGGCAATATTTTTGTATAGTTATCCCTATCCAAATACTATTCATAACATCAGAGGAATTATTCGCAAGGAATCTTTAGCAGTTATTCGGGCTATTCCTAAAAATGCTTGGGATAATTTATTATTCAATCTTGATAGAGAAAATATTATTGAGTTAAAAGGCTCCCAATCTAATCAAGGGGATAAATTGGTAAAAATATCGATTTCCGATTCTCTTAAAGATACTGTTCTAGGCATCTCTGAAGATTGGCAAAAATTATATGATTTTATCGCTAAAAATAAATCAGTTATTTCTATCTTAAATATTCACACAAGTTTTGACCCTGAGAATGACTCAAAAGATAGTCAACTGAACTATTTTTTAATTGCTAGTTCTGAGGGAATACTCGCTTTACCTGATGCGGGTGATGATCAACCAGTAATCATTGCCGCATCTGTCAATAAATCTTTGGAAGAATTGAGCGAGTCTTATACCAAAATAGTTTTTAATGAACAGGAAGAAGAAGTGCTAAAAGCTCTACAAATTCTCGATCCTTCTATTAAAAAAATAGAAAGTTTTTTTCTGGGCGAACCAAATTTATATCTGAAAAGAAAAGAGACAAAACGCTTACCCATATCTCTGTTTGGTGAAGCTATTAATCGTCTGATAGAGATAATTATTACTCTGCTACTCAATCCTAAAAAAATTATTTTTGTCGATGAAATAGAAAATGGTCTTCACTATACTGCTTACCCAGATATTTGGAAAACTTTATTCCGATTAGCTATCGAACTAGATAGCCAAATTTTTGCCACAACCCATAGTTTAGAGATGATCCAAGCTTTTGCCGATGTGGGGTTAGAATATTATCCAGAACAGGGGGCCTATTTTGAACTAGCAAGGAGTCCCAGAACTGATAAAATTATTGGTATTAAAAGACAATTAAGCACTTTAGAGTACGCCTTAAAACATGGCAATGAGGTGAGAGGTGAGTAACTTATTAATCGTCGAGAGCAAGAATGATAAAATTTTTATCGAAGCCCTAGTAAAATACTTAAATATTAACAAAATTCAGTTAGATAAACCGATTTGCTTTGAGGAAGATGACTATAAATGTTTACAGGGTTTAGATCAAGCTAAATTAACCAGCACTTTCGATGAAATTAAGGCGACTCTTGGTAAAAAAGCTATCCCTAAAGTTGGTATTATTATCGATCAAGATTCTGATACTAAGACAGAGCGACTAAATTGGCTTAACGATTGTCTGAAAAAGGTGTATCCAGAAGCGGAAGATATTAGGAAAACCAGTCAGCTTTATAGATTGACAACAATAGAAGATCAAATCACAGAATTTGCTTGTTATTTTACCAATGTGGAAGGACAAGGAGAACTAGAAACAGTTCTCAAGAAGATTAAAAGTCAAGATTCCACCTATGCGGATTGTTTAGAAGACTGGAGAAATTGTTTAAACAAGCAAGAAAAATCGATTAAAGACAAAGATTTTGATAAGTTTTGGATTAGTAACTATTTACGATTTGATACCTGTTCCACAGAAGACAAAAAACAAGCTGGCAGGAAATGCAGTATGAATGGATTTGATTATGTTATGAAAAACAAACGTCATATTTGGAACTTTGAGCATGAGGTATTAAATGAACTCAAAGAATTTTTACAACTATTTGCTGTCTAATCAAAAATCCCCCTAGAAATCTAGAGGGATCGAGGGATATATGGAGGGCAATTTAGAAGTAAATTGTGCCACCCCAGCGCTCGTCTAGACGGGGAGCAACCAACAGATAAGCGGCGACGTTATACACATCATCTTCCGTCAGATTGCGTAATTCTGGGAAGATATCGGGACGGCTAACATTGGGATGAAATTCGCTTAGATCATCTTCACCATCGTAACTGGTGGGATGTTCTAGATAATCAATCAATGCTAACAGATTATCTCTGGGAGGTTCCGCTTTTGCCAGATCGGCCAGACCCAAACTGACGTTATTATTAGTTTTGGTTTTACCTTGCAGGTGACACTTAGTACAATTGGCGACAAAAAGTTTCTGTCCTTCCGTCGCTTGTTCAGAAGTCAAAGTCACCGATTCCCCTGCATCATTGAGGGTGATGGTGAGGGTTTTTTCATTGAGTTCTAAGGCACTAGCGCCGTTAAGATTGAATTGTAATACAAAAAAAACTACAGCGATCGCTGCCACAATCAAACGTTTGATCATTGTTCTCCTACTCGCAATTGTTCCAAGAAAGGGGATTTTAAGGTGACTAAAAAATTTTCTCCTCTGGGAGGGTGTCGATCGATTCTAAGTGATCACGGACACCGAGAAGATCGCAGTGGGGAATAAAGTCAAGGGGACGTTTCCGTTTTCGAGGCGGTTACTCCTGAGCGTTGGGATAAAATCAGTGAGATAATTGCTTTAGCATCTTCTAGGGCGAGATTAGTCTGCCGATCTTTATAGGAGATGCCTAATTGGTCGCAAAGTGACAACACAGATTCATCGGCCAGATCGTACTCTGCCGCAATATCAGCGATCGATAGATCAGCAAAACCCATAGTCTAACGCACCCACCAAGGATAGAGAATACTTATTAGTTACCATAATTATCATGCCATTGCCGGGGACATTCTTAACAGTGATCAGTGATCAGGAGTCAGTAGCCGGTCGTCAGGAGTCAGGAGATTATTTTTATTTGTTCTCCCATCACCCCACCCCCCCATCACCCCATCACCCCACACCCCACACCCCCTAATTCCCTAATTTTCCCGACTTTTGGACTATTTACTCCTTAAGATAGAGACCCGTGTAAACAAATTTAATTAAAATCGCAAAAAACCTGAAAAAATACTAAAATGTGATTAAGAATGTTATTTTTAGCGTTGTAAGGCTAAATCTTTCTCGATAACATTGTAATCATACCTCCACACTCTTTTGTACAAAGGACTACAGCTTTGTTAACTTATGGATATACAACTGATCAACATTGGCTTCGGTAATATTGTTTCCGCTAATCGGGTTATCGCCATCGTTAGCCCAGAATCGGCTCCTATCAAACGCATCATCAGTGATGCTCGGGATAAAGGCTGTTTAATCGATGCTACATACGGAAGACGGACTCGTGCGGTGATCATCACCGATTCTAGTCATGTGGTGCTGTCGGCCATTCAACCGGAAACCGTGGCTCACCGTTTCGTGGTCAACAAAGAAGCCCCTGTTAATAGTAGCAACTAAGTTATTAACCCCATGCAACCCGGTCAATTAATCGTCATTACCGGCCCTAGCGGTGTGGGCAAGGGTACGCTAGTCCGGCATTTACTAACTCGTTTCCCTAACCTCTACCTGTCCGTATCCGCTACTACGCGTCCACCTCGACCGGGTGAAATTGAGGGGGAAGACTACTATTTTCTCGACCGTCCCAGTTTCGAGGAGAAAATGGCAGCCGGAGAATTTCTAGAATCGGCCGAATACGCGGGCAATTATTATGGGACACCCCAATCAGCGATCGCCGCTCAATTAGCAACAGGCCAGACCGTAATTCTAGAAATCGAATTAGAGGGAGCCAGACAGGTCTGTCAAAGCTTCCCCGAAGCGAGGAGAATCTTTATCCTACCCCCCAGTTTCGAGGAATTAGAACGTCGTTTGCGCGGCCGGGGCAAAGATGCCGAAACTGCGATCGCCCGTCGTCTGGAACGCGCCCGAGAAGAATTGGCCGCCAGCGGGGAATTCCCCGATCAAATCGTCAACGATGACCTAGAAACCGCCCTAGATGCCATCGAGAAGATTATTTTTAGCCGTTAGCCATCAAGGGTCAGGAGCCAGGGGTGGGGAGATTATTTTTATTTATTCTCCCCACCCCCCAATTCATAATTCATAATTCATAATTCATAATTCATAATTCCCCTAATCCCTATCCCCCATTCCCTAGGTTACAATCAAAAAACTAACCGCAGCAGCAAGACAAGAAAGCGCAATGATTCCTACCGTTATTGAAACCACAGGCCGGGGCGAACGCGCCTTCGATATCTACTCCCGACTACTCCGGGAAAGAATCGTCTTTTTGGGACAAGAAGTAACCAGCGACCTAGCTAACCTAATCGTCGCCCAATTACTCTTTCTAGAAGCAGAAGACCCTGAAAAAGATATTTACTTGTATATCAACTCCCCCGGGGGTTCCGTTTCGGCCGGATTAGGGATTTTTGACACCATGAATCAAATCCGTCCCGATGTCAGCACCATTTGTATTGGTTTAGCTGCCAGTATGGGGGCTTTTCTCCTCAGTGCCGGCAAACCGGGCAAAAGAATGAGCCTACCCAACTCGCGGATCATGATTCACCAACCCCTCGGCGGTGCCCAAGGTCAGGCCACCGATATTGAAATTCAGGCCAAAGAAATTCTCTATCTCAAACAATTACTCAATCAACACCTAGCTAGTCATACGGGTAAACCTCTCGACCTCATCGCCGAGGATACGGAGAGGGATTTCTTTATGTCCGCGGAAGAGGCTCTAGACTATGGCTTAATCGATCAGGTGATCGATCGCAGTCCTTCCGCTTCCAACCCTCCCCAGTAAATAATTATGATTGGGTAGGCCCTGTCTACCCAGATTTTTTGGACACTCCCGTCGCGCTCATGCGAGGGATTCTTGGTTCATTAACTTAAGTTGTCTTGGCAGGAGTTCGGCGAGGCTCACTCGATCCGTATTACTACCAACCAAGATAGAGCTTAAATCTCCCCAAGCGTTCGGTTCGACTAGGCTCACCGAGCGCAAGTCGAGGTGCCAGCTTCCGATATGCCCTATCGTAGCTTTTTTGAGTATATTCAATGCCGCCATCTTGTCTCTATCTTCTACATACCCACATAAACAAACATGAGTTCTAACTGATAGAGACTTTTGGATTAACCGACCACAATTAAAGCATTCTTGACTTGTATAAGCTGGATTAACTGCAATAGTTAATCTGCCGTATTTAATGCCAAAATACTCAATCCATTTTCTCAATTGTGACCAACCAGCATCATTTATACTCTTGGCTAGTTTTTGATTCTGCACAAGGTTCTTGACTTTTAAATCGACCTGGGCTATCAAGTCGTTTGACTGAATTAAACGGAGTGCCAATTTTTTAGCAAACTCTTCTCGTTGCCTACTTACTTTTAAATGTCCCTTAGCGTACTTTTGTCTAGCTTTTTTGTAGTTATTAGACTGCTTTTGTCCTCTCTTAAACTTTTTAGACTTTCTTCTATTCAGTTTATTAAGACGCTTCTCTGCTTTTCGATAATACTTAGGAGGCTCTATTGTATTACCGTTACTGTCAGCATAAAGATATTTTAATCCCATATCTAGCCCTACACATTGTTTTGTCGGTTCTAATGGTGGGGTTATATCTCTAATATCGAGTTTTAGCATTAGCTGGCAATAATATCCATCAGCCCGTTTAACTATTCTCACCCGTTGAATTTGCCATTCTTGGAAATAGAATAAGTCTCGACTACCAATTAGTTTTAACTCTCCAATGTTTTTCCCATCGGTGAAAGTTATTCTCTTAGTATCTCGATTAAGTTTCCCACCTGACTTTTTCAACTCAACAGAATGAGTACGTTTAGAGTATTTAGGATAACCTTTCTTACCAGCAATTTTGTTCTTACAGTTGTTATAAAACCGAAGAATAGCAGTCCAAGTCCGTTCGCAAGCCTGTTGACAAGCCGTAGAGTTAAGCTCTTTGACGAAAGAATATTCATCTCTTAATTGAGTTGTATATCGATAAATATCTTTTTGTCCTACACTCCTATTTTCTTGTCAATATCTAAGACATTTATTCCGAACAAACTGAACTGTCCGAATAGCCTCATCAATGGCTTGATATTGAGATGGTTTTCCTCTAAGCTTGTACTCTAAAATAAACATTTTGCGTTATCGACTCAACGATCGCAAACCACCCTAGCATACTAAAATTAAATTGTCAACTATAGATCAGACTTGTTTTTAGCTGTGCTTTGCTGTTCTATACTGGTCGGCCTTTCATCCCTCGGTAAAACCGAGGGATGAAAGGCCGACATTTTAGGTAAATATTTAGTAAGCAACGCGATGTGCAACTAAAAACGACAGAATCAGGGTTCCAGAGGATACTTTATCTCTGCTAATTTCTGAAAGCCTTGTAAATCAAGACTAAAAATATAGTTGCACATCGCGTTAAGCAGAAATTAATCATCGCTCATCGTTATTAATCTTAAGTAACAGTGAAAAGTTCTAACGGATTGGGTTAAGATCGAGACGTAACCCGAAAAAAATTGCAACAGGAATCGGTGGACCCCCCCCGGTGGGTTATTAACGGAAATTTTTTTACTGGCAATCCCTATGAACTATCATCCACCCTCACAGCCCCTGCCCGCCCCCTGTATTATTGATTCTGGCGTGGTCATCGCTAAAGAAGATATGCGTCGTCTCCTCGATGATCTCGGACGAGTTCGCTACATCCACAGCCTCGAAGGGGTGATTCAGAGTGAAGGGGAGGGATGGATAGTGGAAGTTTTCGCCGATTATCAGCAAAGCACCCTAGTTGCTAACTACAGTCTTTATCTCAATACCTATAGCTTCGATTATCTGCGTTTAACTCGCTCTCCCGACGGTGAAACCTATTTTGATCTGATCCAAGACAATCGCCAATTACGGCTGATTCCCCTGAGTAATCCACTGCAAGACCCGGATATGAAAGCCCGTCTCAATGCTGATACCCTCGAAGCCATGGTTACTCAGGTACTTTCTGCTAAGTGGGATGTGCAGTTTGAAGACGAAGACGACAACGATTGCCCCTTTTAGGCAGCGAGAAAAAATACTGGTTACTGATAACAAGGGACGATTTTTCGGTAGGAGAATTGCCAGATTCTGTCTTTTGCCTCTTGCCTCTTGCCTCTTGCCTTCAGAAGCTGATAACTGATAACTGATAACTGATAACTGAAACAGTGGGATTTTCCTTTGAATTAATCGCCCAGTGTCCCCGAACTGGTGCGCGGGTTGGGGTTTGGCATACTCCCCACGGACCGGTAGAAACGCCCCGTTTTATGCCCGTGGGAACTTTGGCCACGGTGAAAGGTTTGACCCCTGCTCAAATTGCCAGCACGGGGGCGCAAATGATTCTCGCTAATACCTATCACCTGCATCTGCAGCCAGGAGAAAGTATTATCGAGAAAGCGGGAGGTTTACACGAGTTTATGGCATGGAATCAGCCAATATTAACAGATTCGGGTGGATTTCAGGTGTTTAGCCTTAGTCAACTCCGGCAAATTAAAGAATCGGGAGTCACCTTTCGATCGCCCCGGGACGGTAGAATAATCGAAATCACGCCGGAAAAATCGATTCAGATTCAAAATGCCCTCGGTGCCGATGTGATTATGGCCTTCGATGAATGTCCCCCCACGGGAGTCAGTTATGAGACCATGAAAGCATCCATAGAACGCACCTATCGCTGGTTAGAGCGCTGTCTGGAGGCCCATCAACGACCCCAAGAACAGGCTTTATTCGCCATAGTCCAAGGGGGAATTTATGAGGATTTACGGGCAGCGGCGGCGGAATCTTTAGTAAAACTCGATTTACCCGGTTATGCTATCGGGGGCGTGAGTGTGGGGGAAGAAACGAGCCTAATTCATCGCATTGTCCAGATAACTGCCCCTTTACTCCCCGAAAATAAACCCCGTTACCTGATGGGAGTGGGAACCTATCGAGAAATGGCCAAGGCGATCGCTAGTGGCATAGATCTCTTTGATTGCGTCATTCCCACCCGTTTTGGTCGCCATGGCACGGCTTTGGTGCGGGGAGAGCGTTGGAACCTAAAAAATGCCCGTTTTAAGCAGGATTTCGCCCCTTTAGACGATACTTGTCCCTGCTACACCTGTCAACAGTTTAGCCGTGCCTATCTGAATCATTTAATTAAATCGGGGGAAATGTTGGGTTATATTCTCTTATCTCTGCACAATATCGCCGAATTAATCAGATTTACCCGCGAAATTCGTCAATCTATCCTAGGGGGGACTTTTGCCCAAGATTTTGCCCCTTGGCTTGAGGATGCCGTAGATGTTACCCCAACGTGATAAAATTTCAGGAAACGTTGAAAAATTTTCTTGTCAAGGTAGATAGAGAGATGGAAACTGCACTTTTGTTCGCCAAATTGCCGGAAGCATACCAAATTTTCGACCCCCTAGTCGATGTGTTGCCCCTGATTCCCCTATTTTTCCTCTTGCTGGCCTTTGTTTGGCAAGCATCCGTCGGTTTTAAATAAATCGACTCTCAATTATCTGATTAAAAAGAGACGTTTTTTAGAGCGTCTCTTTTTCAATTGCAACTGCCATCAAAAAGAGGCAACACCCGATTAAACTTTACGGCGACACAAAGCCAGACCAAATGTACCTGCAACCAATAACCCAATAATACCGGTCGATTCAGGAACAGATTTGAAGGTTAGCTGTATATCAGTCAAACCACCGATCGCACCACCTTGTGCTGGACCATAGGTCCCCAACTTAAATTGGGTAATGTCGAGAGGAAGGAGCAAAGTCCCTGTCCAACTAACCAGATCTCCAGTAATGATATTAAGGGGCTGGTTGGCAACCCCGATTCCAAAATCATCATTATTACTACTACTACTATTGCCATCATAATCTATCCCGATCAAACTGATAGATCGAGTCTCCTGACTATTGGTGATGCTGGCACTTCCAGAACTAGGGGAGATGGATATTCCATTAAGTAAAGTATCGGCAACGTAGTCGCCAACATTACGCCACTCCTCGGGGGAATCGCCTGGAGTAAGGCCAAATACACCATTAGAAGAAGCTGTAGAAGATCCAGAAAACACCCAAATCGTCTGTCCACTGCCGGGAGTTCCCGTTACATTGACGAGCAAACTCGCTTGTGCGGTTTCAACAACTCCCAAGCTTAAACCAATGGCAGTAGCTGTTATTAGAGTTAATGAGTATTTGAAGTTGATCATTCCGATTTATTATCCAACCATAGGACCATTGCATAGTACCTTAGATGGGGGCGATAGTCAAGGAATTTTCGCAGGGTAAGCGCATCTTAATAATCCTTAACAAAATGAACTTACGAATAATTCGCTGAATTACACTATCAGTGATTGTTATCATCTTCTTGTTCCTGACTCAATTGTAAGAATTCTGCTAAAGATAAAAATTTGGTTAGTTTGGGTTCAAAAAGCATCGGCTGACCCAAATCTATCTTCATTCTATCCACATAGGTAGATTCCTGTTCTGTTAAGAAAAAATATCTACCTAAATTTCTAGCGGCCCTTCCTACAGTGCCACTACCACCAAAGGGATCGAAGACTAAATCGCCTTTATAGGAATAGAATTTAATCACCCGATTACATAATTCTATAGGAAATACTGCTGTATGAATTTTATCAAAAGTCGGATCAATTCGCCAAACGTTAGAACTTTCATAATCTCCACAAACCTTGCTTTCCTCTATAATATCTTGATCGTATTGTTTCATATTCCAATCAAGCAGTTTATCGGTTTCTTTCCGATAAACCATTAAATATTCGGTGACAGCATTAGGTTTATAAGCTAATGGTTTACGCTGTTGTAAAAAGCCTCCATTGCGGTTTTTGACACTACTTTCTGGCTTTAACCAGATAATATCATCGATAAATTCCCAACCATGATTAACTAAATAATAGTGTAGATCAAAAGATATTGGATACCGTTTACTAGCATGGGCGCGACTGGTACGAGGGATAATAATCGGGGAAGTATTGACAACTAAAAAGCGACCTTCTTTAGTAATTCGATGGGTTTCTTGGAACACTTGACAGAGAAAATCTAGGTAAGCTTGATAACTGGTATAAATGGAGTAGTCGCGAGCGTTGTAGTAGGGGGGGGAAGTAAAAGTTAGATGAATAGATTGATCAGGAATATAGGGAAATACTTCTCGCACATCGCTATTAACCACGACATTTTTCATAAATTCTGGGGATAAGGGATGGGGTAGTTGATCGGGAGAAGATTTTTTATTGGTGAAAGCTTTTCTGATAACTGATTGAATAATTTCATTGGGATGATCTGCTAATTTAATTAGAGATTGTTTGACTATATCATTGTTTTTAAAAACCAATAAACCTCGAATTGCCTGTAAGATAATTTTCGGGTCTTTGTCGGTTAAAAATTGGAGTAAAAAGGGAATAGTTTCCCCATTCCTCAGACGACCAATTGCCGATACCGCTTCTCTTCTTACTAAAGATTCTGGATCATTAACCGCAAGCTCAAAGAAAAAATTAAGTAAATTTATATCCGCTAGTTTAGCCAGATTTTTAATTGCCAAAAATCTGATCTGCTCTTGGGAGTGTTGAGCGAGATTCATGAGGATATTTTGATTAAAATTATCGGGGATTTGTCCGAGATTTTCTAAGATAAATACCAGATTTTTACTATCCTCCGTTTGGGATAATATTTCGCCGAGAAAGTCGGGATTAGTTATTTTTAATTCCTGGATACTTTCTTTAGTGAGCATTTTTGTTTAATCTTTGGTTACAGTCTAGAGTTTCCCGTTAACATCAGTCAAATTCTCGATTCTGAAAAGCCGACTAGCAAAGGTTTAATTGTGCCTGACAGAGGCGAGAATCAGTATAATTGAATTATAGCACCATTTAATTTACAGCCAAAAGCTCTGGCTGATTGAGTTATCAAGCCCAACCGGCAAGTTTTTGGGAATAATTGAATCTCCGATCGATTAAGATATTTTCCTGAGGTGGAAAATGAGAACTTTTTCCCGTTATTCATTGCCTAAGTTAAAACAAAGTCCCAGTTAAATCCGCATCAGTCAAGTCCACATCTTCTAAAACTGCCCCGCGCAAATCGGCATAACTGAGATCCGCACCCCGGAAACTGGCCCCGGTGAGATCGGTAATAAATCCATCTCTTTCGGGACTAGCACGAAAATTAACCCGGCAAAGTCGGCAATCGGCGAAATTAGCTCGATATAACAGGGAGCCGCTCAGATTGGCATAGTTGAGATCGGCTCCGCAAAAGTTAGTTTTGCCCAAGTCCGTGCGTTGGTCGGAAGTGGAGCGAAAATCCGCATCGATTAACACGGCCTGCTGGAGATTAGCACTGTTGAGATTAACCCCGTTTAAGACGGCTTTGGTTAAATAAGCGGCTTCTAAATTGGCTTCGATCAGATTAGCTCCGCTTAGGTCTGCATCGCGTAAACAAGCTCGATAAAAGTCCACTTGACTTAAATCTGCTCCCCAGAGAATCGCCTCACTTAAATCCGCTTCTCTCAGCAGCGATCGCGAAAGGCGTATCTTTCCTAACCGGGCCTGTCGCAGATCTGCACGGCAAAAATCGACTCCTGGGAGGACAATATTAGTTAAGTCGCCTTCCCGCAAATTAATCCCCCGAAAATCTCTTTCTCCCTCCCGATAGCGTTGACAAAGTTCTTCTAGGAGCATGGAATTTTTTTTTCTGTATCATAATTGAGGCAAAATGTCAAGGGTTTGGTAATTTTTATTTGGGGAGATGGAAAGCTGGCAGACTCTCGAATTCTCGGGCCCGTTGACGCATTTGCTGACTAATGCGATCGCAAACCACCTGACAGAGATCATAGATCACGGGGTCGGTAATTTGATAGTAAACGCTGACTCCTTGGGGTTGCCGCGAGATAATTCCCGCTTGGGTTAAAGCTTTCAGGTGTTTGGAGAGATTGGCCTGACCTAGTCCGGTAGCTTCGGCGATTTCTTTACCATTCATCGCGCCTAATTGCAAGCAACTGAGAATCTGTAGGCGACTGACTTCCGACAGGACTTTGAAATAGTCCGCCACCGAAGCGAGGACGAGGCTAGAGGTTTGGGGGGAGAAACTGTCTAACATAGGTGGGTAATAAAGTGACCGGTTAAAAAGGCTGACAATAGGTGATCGTTTAAAACTTTATAACTATTGACTACTATAGTTTAACTGGAGAGGTCACTAGAGTCTAGTCGGCAAACTCGATCGAGAGCGGTAAAATCTTCTCCATTAAGATTTGCACATCTGCCTTAGTCATGGTACTAAGGGCATAACCTTGATAGAGATAGCCAACTCGATCAAGGTGTGTAGTCTAAATTATCTAATTGTCGGATATTAAAAGTCATAACTCTAGTTTTCCTCCGAGGCTTTCCTTTAATTTTAGGGGATTAGCTGACCGACGACCAAACTGACGCTAAAATAGTCTTTGCTGTCCGGGGTTGTTGCTTGCTCCTGACGGTGGTTGTAACCGGTAACTGAACATGACTTCGATTCGTCAACTGCATCAACAACTCGTTAATAAAGAAAAAACAGCCGTCGAAATCGCCACAGAATTTCTCGCTCGTATTCAAGCGATCGAACCACAAGTAAAAAGCTTTCTCCATTTAACCCCAGATTTAGCCCTCGCACAAGCCCGAAAAGTGGACGAGAAAATCGCCAAGGGTGAATCCCTGCATCCGTTGGCAGGTATTCCCATCGCGCTAAAAGATAATCTCTGCACCAAGGGTATCCCCACCACCTGCGCTTCTCGGATTTTAGAGAATTTTGTCCCCCCCTACGAGTCCACCGTTACCCAAAAATTACGAGATTTAGGGGCAGTTATCGTCGGTAAAACCAATTTAGACGAGTTTGCCATGGGGAGTTCCACCGAAAACTCCGGTTATCACGTTACTGCTAATCCTTGGGACTTATCCCGGGTGCCGGGGGGATCTTCGGGGGGTTCGGCTGCGGCTGTGGCCGCTCAAGAATGCGTGGTGGCCCTAGGATCGGATACCGGGGGGTCAATTCGTCAACCGGCTTCATTTTGTGGCGTTGTCGGGCTAAAACCGACCTATGGCTTGGTTTCTCGCTTTGGTTTGGTGGCTTACGCTTCTTCTCTCGATCAGATTGGTCCCTTTGGTCGTACCGTAGAAGATGCTGCGATTTTATTACAAGCGATCGCAGGTTACGATCCCCAAGATTCTACCAGTCTCAATCTGCCGATTCCCGACTATAGCCAATTCCTGAAAACCAGTTTAAAAGGGCTAAAAATTGGCGTAATTAAGGAAACTTTCGGGGAAGGTTTGGATCAGGTCGTTGCCGAGGCAGTTAATCAAGCTTTAGCGCAGTTAAAGGCCCTGGGTGCCACGATTAAAGAGATTTCCTGTCCCCGTTTCCGTTACGGATTGCCCACCTACTACATTATCGCCCCCTCGGAAGCATCAGCGAATTTAGCCCGTTACGATGGGGTTAAATACGGTATTCGGGAAGATGCCGATAGTTTGATTGATATGTACACCAAGACTCGCGCCAAGGGTTTTGGTGCGGAAGTCAAGCGCCGGATTATGTTGGGAACCTATACCCTCTCGGCGGGTTATTATGATGCTTATTACCTGAAAGCGCAAAAGGTGAGGACTTTGATCAAAGAGGATTTCGATCGAGCTTTTCAATCGGTAGATGTGTTAGTTTCTCCCACTTCACCGACCACAGCTTTTAAAGCTGGGGAAAAAACGGCGGACCCTCTGAGTATGTATTTATCGGATTTAATGACTATTCCCGTCAATTTAGCCGGTTTACCCGGGTTAAGTCTTCCCTGCGGTTTTGATGGGCAAGGTTTGCCGATCGGTTTACAATTAGTCGGTAATGTGCTGCGCGAAGATCAATTATTTCACGTCGCCCACGCCTACGAACAGGCCACCGATTGGCACAAACGTCAACCATCTTTTACAAATTGATACAATTGCTGGTGGCTATCTTTTGCTGGTAAGTAGTCGTGCAAAATTAATTTCCTAGTGAAGATAGGCACTCATGCACTCTTGCAAGAGGCAAGAGGTGTTTAGATATGTGTAATTAATTTTGCTTAGGTACTTAGCCATCAAGTAAAAATCAGCAACACTGAAAATGTCTCAAGTCTTCTCTTAATTGGGGACAATTTGCCAAAAAAGCGTTTACCTCATCATCCCATTCTAAGTTGAGCGGCAGCCGCCAAACTTTGGCTTTTATAAATCACTTTGGTAAGGTCGAATCCAACACGGTGTTAGCTTGCTCCAACGTTTTGCCGTAACCAATTGGTAAAGGCAACACGTTCTAATTCACCAGAGGCTAAAGCTAAAATGACTCGTTCTTGCTCATCTACAAAAGCATTAATCTCCAGTCCATTCAACACCAGAAATGTTTCCATTGCCCCATGACCAGTGCGCTTGTTGCCATCAAGAAATGGGTGATTCATCACAATTGAAAATCCCAAAGCTGAAGCTTTATCAACAATTGTCGGATAAAGATACTGCCCGCCAAATGTCATGCGTGGTTGAGCAATAGCAGACTCTAAAGAACCTAGGTCACGAATACCCATAGCTCCTTGGGACTGTTGAATAATTTGATGATGTAAATCGAGGACTTCCACTAATGTTAGATAGCGTATCATGCTAAACGACGATAAAGTTCAGCGTTTTTCTTGAGTACATAGCTTGATGCTTGAGTAAATTCGTTTTTAGGACCAACCAACCAATCTTCTATGCTGGCACTGAGTAAGTCTTCAGGGGAAACTTGGCTGTTCTGAGCTAACTGTTGTAATCGTCGAAACTGCTCATCTGAGATATTAACAGTAATGGAAGCCATCAAAAACCTCTCAATAGTCTAAATATTTAACATTATAACCTCCGTAAACCTAAATATGGAACCTGTTACAGTTAATTAACGCACCCCTCAAGTCTTCTCTGTGGCCCAGCAATGCTCTAAAGTTGATATAGCGTTTTTCAGTCTGCTGAGGTACAAAAGTTATGGGTTTTAGGCAAAAGGCAAGAGGCAAAAGGGAAGAAAAATAGGTGTACCTCACTAGCTTAGGAAACGCTATATTTTAATTGGGGACAATTTGCCAAAAAAGCTTTCACTTTGTCATCTCACTCTAAGGGTGAAGTTGTGCGGCGGCAGACAAGCTTGAACTCTCGTCAATAACCTCTGTTCCGTCCGCACCAACGCAGTGTTAGCTGTCTGGCAATAACGCAACTGCCAACTTGACCGGATTATCTGCTGGTAGATGTGACCCATTTTTTAGAGTTCTTCTACTTGATATCCCTGTCTCTTGGCAATTTCAAGGATTGGGTTGATGTTATCAATCCCCCACTGATTACAAACGGCAATTGTCTGACCATCTCCGGTTTGGAGTAACTGCTCCTCGTTTAAGAAGTAGCGTTTAGCCCCTCCCTTTTCCGTCGCTTTTTCTAGTAGGGCAACAACACCAAAGCTACGATGAATTTCATCAGGGAATATCTGGCGTAATTGGTCGAAAGTTGTGTCCGGATTTGTTTGGAGGTGATGAGTAACGATAGCTAGTACGAGCTGGCGCTTATTGTAAATATTTCCAAGGAACTGATATTGCGTCTTATCTTTACTAAAACTGGCAGCCGTTCTCTGAGCCGATGCTTGCTCTCTCACCTTCACTTGGTACTCTTCTGCTTCTGGCAATGGGATAATTTGTTCAATGTCAAGCAGAAGCTCTTCCCCAAGCTTATAGGGTTGTAGCCGAACACAACGGATATCCAAATCTCGATCGTTTAGCCACATTACCGTTGTGGTTAGCTCTCTAGAAAAGTTAGCCGATGCGGCTCTTCGTTACTCTTTATGCTAAATCAACAGACAAGATGCCAAGATAACATACTTCTAACCCAAAAATTCCGAAAGTTTCTAAAGCCATAGCCTCGCCGTTTTATTAGTTTAAGTTTATTGTTGATCCCCTCGACTACCCCATTCGTTGTTCTTCGCTCGAAATAACTAATGATTTCTCCAAACCAGTTTCGGATTGTTTGACAACTCTTGGTAAAAACAATGGAGGATTTTGCCAACCATTCCGAGATAGATAGCAGTCCTTCTGTC